>JALONX010000254.1 GCA_025454695.1 Chloroflexaceae bacterium | reverse complement strand
CACCAGATTGCCCGCCATTTTGGGTTGGGTTGGGTCAATGCCATTGTCAAGGACTGCCACCACAATGCTGCTGTTGCCTTTAGTGACGGTGTGGGCCTCGTTCAGGCGCATGGGGCCGACTGCCCACTGGTTGGTGTAGTTGTCTGAAGTGCCACCGCCGGCCCAGGGTGTTTTCCCACGGGGGCGTCCTTCGGGCACCTGGAACAGGTAGTTTGGTTCGGCGAAGCGCACCCGCTGGTCGGCCTCCAGAGCTTCGGCCCGTTGGGGGGGGGTGCCGCTGCCCAGCATGGCCATGCGGTAGATCGGACGGTTACCAAACTGGTCGAGTGGAGCAGGGTTGAGGTTAAAGGCGGCTGCGATGGCGGGCAAGTCTGCCCCATTACGCAGGTAGATCACGACCTCACCCGGCACGTAGTCGGTAGAGTCATCATCTGCGATTGCTGGCGTCGCCTGGGCGAGCAGAGCCAGCAGCAGCAGGCCCGACAGTATGTGAAACAGGGTACGATATGTCTTCATCAGCTTCTCCTTGTATAGGAAGATATGCTCTTCTGCCTCCACGGCAACAGAGCCAGCAGAAGGCAGAAAAATACATCACGAGTATGAGCGGTGTTACAGAGCCTCTCACAAAAGCACACAGGGAGATCACCGACACGTTCCCATGCGATCCTTTGTGGGCTTTTCACCTTTGCAGAGATTTTCACACCAACGCTGAGTGCTACCAGCGCCCCTGTAGCACAAAAGGCGACCAGAAGAAAGGGTGGGGGTGGTGGGCCAGCAGGGCACACTGGGCCGAACGGAGGGCCGCCGCCAGCGTGGCACCGTTCTGCACCTGCTGGTAGAAGTGGCTCATCAGGTCGGCAGTAGTGGCATCGTCCACCGTCCAGAGGCTTACCAGCAGGGCACCGGCACCAGCGGCAAAAAAGCCCCTGGTCAGGCCCAGCAGTTCGTCGCCGGGGGCCAGGGCACTGACACCGGTTTCACATGCGCTGAGCGTGACCAGACTGCCGGGCAGTTCCAGGCTGTAGGCGTCGCGGGCGGTAAACCAGCCGTCGCCCAGGCGCAGGGCCGAGAAGAGTGGGCTATCGTGGCGAAACTGGCCGTGGCAGGCCAGATGCAGAAGATCGGCCTGGGTGGTGTGCTGGTGCAGGCTGGCCACGGTGGCAGCCTTTTCCTGCAGCAGGGTGGACTCAGAAAACAGCCCGGCCAGGGTTTGCACCTCAGCCCCCACATGGGGCGCGCGTGCATCGGGCACGCCCAGCAATAGCGCCCGTTGCAACTCCGGCAGGGGTTGGGATTGAAGATAGTGCAGCAGGGTGGCGCTGGGTGCATAACAGACTTCCCGCTCCTCAATCAGGTAGTGCTGGCCATTGAAGAGGGCGTGAAAAGGCAGATAGTGCAGCGCCCGATGGGGCACAATGGCCAGCCGCCGTTCGCCAATCAGGGCTGTGAGCGGGCGCAGCAGCATGTCGTAGAGTTGGCCCAGATAGTGTTGCGCTCGGCGGCTGAGTTGGGCACTGTGCTGCCGCAGGCGGGCCGCCCCATGGCGCATGGCGTCAATCTGGAAGCGCACCTGCTGCACCAGCGTCTCGATGCCGGTTTCCTGGGCCAGGTTGGGCAGGGCCACCACACCAGCATCGGTGACCACAAAGGCCAGCAGCATCCCATCCAGGGCGCTGTAGGCCACCAGGGCTGTGTCGTTGCCAAGCTGGGCTTGCAGTGTGGCCAGATCAAAGGGGATGGTGGCAGTGGCCCCACCGCCGCCACCAGCCTGTTGCACCTGGAGGGTGGCTTCACTCAGGGCGGCTTCCCGTTGCTGCACCTGCTCTTGTAGGCTCGCTATTCGTTCTGGCTCTTGCTCGGTGTGGAAAAGCTGGCTGTAGAGCCAGTTGAGTTCGGCCCGGAGGGTCGTAATGCTTTCGGCCAGGGCTTCTTCTGCCGGGCTGCTGGGGTGGGGCAGCACGGGCACAAAGCCACCAACCAGATCAAGCAGGGCACGGGAGCGGGCCCGTTCCTGCCAGGCCAGGGCCACTGCTGGGTTCTGGTGCAGGTTCAGCCGCATCAGTTCGTAGTAAGGGGTGAGCTTGTCGGCCACAAAGGCAGCCCGAAATTCATCGGCGGGCAAGGGGCTGCGCTGCGCTTCCACCAGGTCTACTGCCTGCTGGTAGGCCGCCTCGGCGCTGGCATAGTCGCCCTGGGCCGCTGTTAGCAACCCCAACGACGTATAGCAGCTGTGCTGTATTTTGCTCACCTGCCAGCGCGCGGCATCGCGCAGGGTGCTCTGCAACAGCTGTTGCGCCTCGTCAGCCTGGCCCAGCGCCCGCAACGAATCGGCCCGGAGCCAGCGGGCCTGAAGCGCCCAGACCCATGCGCGGGCTTCGACAAACGTTCGCTCAGTCGCCTCAATCGCGAGCACGGCCTCATAGTTTGCGGTAGCGTAGTCAATCTGGGCAATAGTCAGGTAGACGACGGCCACCCGGAGGGTGTTTTCTTCAGCCGCAAATAGATGCAAAGCCTGTTCTAACAATTGGCGGGCCTCGGCATAGCGCTGCAAGCGCAGGCCTGCCCACCCGTGGTTGACCAGGGCATCGGCATGGTCGGCCCGCAGTCCCTGCTCAGCAAACAGTCGCTCGATCCGCTGGAAGAGCGCCAGCGCCTCGTCGGCCATGTTTAGCTCAAGATACACTTCGCCAACCTGTTGTTCAACAGTGGCCACGTCATAGAGCATGTCCACTTCGGAGTAAAGGCGGCGGGCCTGTTCCAGGTGGGCTAGCGCCTGCTCATACTGGCCCTGAATCAGCCAGAGCATGCCCAGATTATGGGCAATATCAGCTCGAACCGTCGTTGCCCCAGCCTGTTCTGCCTCAAGAGCACTCTGTTGATAGAGTTCAATCGCTGGCCGAAACTTGTGTTGAAACGTTAGCGCCAAAGCCAGGCACACATGGGTCTGGATCAGTTGCGACTCATCGTTCACTGTCCGCAGGTAGCGTTGCGCCTGGCGAAAATGGCTTTCCGCTTCGGCATAACGATCCTGACGCATCTCAATATTGCCCAGATTTTGCTCAACCTTGCCCGTCGCCAGGAGATCGTTGCATGCCAGAAAGGTGTCGCGGGCCTGGCGGCCACATGTCATCGCTTCGTCGTAGCGCCCCAGCATGGCCAGGGCATGCATGCGGTTCAGTTGCACTTCGGCCACCTGACGTTCGTCGTTGAGGGCGGCAAAGGCGGCGGCAGCTTCGTCCAGCAGCGTCAGTGCCCCTTCCATGTCGCCGTTGAGGTGCAGGGTAGCTTTGCCACGCACCCAGCGGGCCAGGGCATGCACCCGACCTTCAGGCGTGGCGGCGGTTAGCTCCTCCAGGGTCGCCGCCGCCGCCGAGGCCGCCGCCGGGTCGCTGGTGCGGGCGCTGTCGTAGGCGTCTTTCAGCGCCTCCGCCAGGGCCAGGGCCTGCTGGGGGTCGATTTTGGCGAACAGCGCCGTGCGGTTTGCCGAGTCCGGTGCGTCCATCAGGTGGGCCGCAAGGTCGGTGGGGTTCAGGAGATCTACGAGTACCATACGTTTTTACAGCAGCCTGGCGCTTGGTTTCACCAGCCACAAGGTGTACTGAAACAAAAAGCGGGCTTCTTGCCCGCTCTGGCTCAACCTATGGGTAGGGTACCACAAAATGGCGATTTGTAGCAACCTGATGCTGAAAAGTTAATCTATGTAAACGCGGCTTCTGCACCTACGACACCGTTGACGCACATGGGAACAGTATCAACGATGCCATAGGTGGAGCCGGATGCATATTGTTGAATGTGCCCTGGACAAAAGCGTGGGCAATAGCATTATTCTGTTTCTGTGCGAATAAAAATATCTCCAATCTCAATTTCACAGTTGCCCTGGCGAATGGTCAGGTTATAGGCTCCGGCGGGCACCAGGGGCAGGTTAAACTCGCTTAACGTGTTGAGTTCCGCTGTGACGCTCACGTCGCTGCTGTGCAGCAACACCTCGCCGCTCTCGTCTGGCCCAAGAATCTGCCCACTGATACGCCAGAGCGTGCCCTCAGGCACAATCCGCAGGTCAATGTCGCGGTCGTCGGCATTGTAGAGCAGCTGGCGCACGGTGGCCCCGCCAGAGCGCACGCCCATGGCCAAGGGCTGGTTCATGCTGTCGAAGCGCAGGCTGGCCAGCAGGCGCTGCAACAGGCCAGGGGCCGCTGGGGCCGGGGTGGGTGGGCGCACCAGCCGCAGGGCGCGGTTGATAACGTGGTCGGGAGCATCTTCACTGTCATCACTGCGCATCAAACCGAGAGTCTGTTCAAGCCAGGCTAGCTCGGCGGCGGCCTGGGGGTTAGCTGCAACAGTCTGGCGCAGCCGGGTGCTTTCTTCAGCCGACAGCCGACCTTCAGCCAGATCAACAAGGAGATCGTAGGGTAGATTGGTTGGGTTGCTCATAGGCTTCTCCATTAGGGCTAGCACATAGCGTATGTGCGCTCTGGCCTGCGCAGCAACAGCGTGCCATCAGGCCGACTCATGCTACAGAGCGGCTGGCTGGTAAAAAGATACATCGTAGTCGTACCAGGCCCACTCATACTACAGAGCGGCTGGTGGTTGAAAAAATACATTGGTATTGGTATGGTGCCAGATTAGCTAGTGTTACAGAGTGGCTAGCGGTTGGAAAAATACATCACCAGCCTTGTTGTTCAAGCACAGTGCGCAACTTTTGGAGGCAACGGGCGCGGGTTGGCCCAATGCTGCCTTCACTGGTGCCCAGTCTGGCCGCTATCTCGGCATAGGGTGGCGCGTCGGTGCGGTAGAACAGCATGGTAAGCAGGGTGCGGCAGCGTTCGTCGAGCTGTTGCAGGGCGGTGCGCACCTGGTGTTGCTGTTCCAGGCGCAGCACCAGTTCGTCGGGCAGGGCACTAGTGTCGGCCAGTTCGGCTTCTTGCTCCTCGCCGTCGTCAGTGTTGGTGCCCGGCAAGCTCACCGTCGAGCGTTCACGACGGCTCACGCGCCAGCTTTCGCGGCGGGCGGTGGTCACCAGCCAGGCCCCTACCCGTTCCGGCTGCTCCAGGCCACCAATCTTCTCCACCAGCGTGGCAAACGTGCGCTGAAAAACATCGGCGCACTGGTCGTCGTTTAGCCCGGCCCGGCGCGGAATGGCATAAACTAGCCGTTGGTAGCGTCGCACCAGGCTTTCCCAGGCATCAGCATCACCCCGCTGGCACGCCTGCACTAAGAACAGGTCGTTTTGCGCTGCACTCTCACTCATGCTCATCCCCTACCAGAACCACGATGTGCAATATTTTTGCATTTACACACTATACAACATGTTACAAGCTCAGCTGTTATAAACTGCGTGCTGCGTGCTGCGTGCTGCGTGCTGCATCACGTGGTGCTAATTTGTGATTTACGGTTTACACATTATGTTTCACGTTTCACGCTTCACGCTTCGTGCTTCACGCTTCGTGCTTCACGCTTCGTGCTTCACGTTTCACGTTTTACGCCTCACGCTTCACGCTTCACGCTTCACGTGTCACGTTTCACGCTTCACGCTTCACGCTTCACGTTTCACGAGTTGCTCCGCCAACCACCGTTCTAGCTCGTTGCCTCCACCGGGCAGCAGCGGCAGTGCGCCAACGCCGCTGGGGTACCATTCGGGCTGGCGCTGGCCGGGGTAGAGCAGCAGCACCGTCTGGGCCGCCCGGCTGCCGTCGCTCCGCCCGATGCTGCCAAGGTAGCTGTAGGCGTCGGCCAGGGCGTCTTCTGGCACGCCGCCGCTGGCGTCCAGGCGGTATTTGGCGTCGAAGACGAGCAGGCTGCGCTGGCCCTTGGCTGGCTCGATTTCAACCACAATGTCGGGCACGCGGGTGTGGCGGTCGAGCGAACCAGGCGATTGGCGATTGGCGATTGGCGATTGGCGATTATAATCAATTTCTGGTTCCTGGTTCTCAGTTCTGTCAATCTGCAATCTGCAATCTGCAATCTGCAATGGGCGATAGCGGGGCTGGTAGCGCAGGCGCAGGGTGGTGTTGTGCCAGGCCAGCGTGAGCAACGGGGCTTCTTCACGCAGGCTCAGGGTGAAGCTGGTGTTAGTTTCCGGGGCGAGGAGCTGTTGTTCCAGCACTTGGCAGTCCGGTAGGGCCAGCAAGGCCTGGGCCATACGCACCACGCACCAGTATTCGTAGAGCCGGGGCAGTTCATGCAGCGGCAGCTCGAAGGGGCCGTGCAAATCAAGCATGGGCCTGCGCCGCAGCAGCTGCCAGTAGCGGTAGACCGTCCGATATGATGGATCGCGCTGAGTGACCTGGCTGGGGCCGTGAAAGCGACTCAGCGGGCCGACCTCGGTGAGAAAGGGGAGTGCCCGCAATTCGCGCAGCCGGGGCGCAACGGCGGCGCAACGCTCCGCAATCATGCGCCCGGCAACGCCCTCCTGCGTCGCCAGGCTTTCCAGCAGTCGCAGCCGCTGCCACAGCGTGGCCAGCAGCCGTTTGAGCAGGCGGTTTTCGTAGGTGTCGGGGCTGGCGAGTGACGAGTGACGAGTGACGAGTGACGAGTGACGAGTGACGAGTGACGAGTGACGAGTGAGCGATTGGGCGGCATCGGGCGTTAATGAGTCAATCTCTACTCTCCAATCCCTAATCTCTGCAAAGCTTTGCACCTGGGCTAGCTCAACCTGCTCTTCAGTTGGGCGCAGGCCGGTGTGGGGGCGAGTGCTAATGCGGGCGATGGCCCGTTCTAATGCGGCAAACTCTTCGCCGAAGAGGATGGCGTGTTCTTCCAGCATGGTGCGCCGCTCGGCGCTGTGGGGCGGGGTGCTGCCGCCTGCCGTGCCACCGTGCAGGGCGTAGGCCAGGGCCTGAGCCTGCGTTTGCAGGTCATCTAGCAGCAGTTGGTAGCGCTCCTGGTCAATTTTGCGCGGCAGCACCTCTAGCGCGGCCCGCAACTCCTGCATGCCGCCATCGGGCCATGTGGCTCGCACCGTCACCACGAAGCGGCCCACGGCATTCTGCGGGTTCCAGGCCCAGCGCCATGTTGGGTCACCGGGCCGCAGAAATGGCTCTAGTGAGTCCGCACCAACCCGCAACTCCAGCGCGGCCCCCTCGGGCGGCAGGCAGGCCAGTTCCAACGGCTGCCATTCATTCACGCTGGCCGCTTCGGGGAAAGGCTGGTTGTTGAGCAGAAGAAGCATTATTCACCGCCGAGTACGCCAAGCACGCCAAGCGTTTTTCTGAAAAGGCTCTCGCAAAGCCGATCCTGAGTTTATCGAAGGGGCGCAAAGCTCACAAAGGATGGCAGATACACATGCCTGTGCGACTCCTTTGCGGCTTTGCAAAAGCAAAAAGCCTTCGTCTCAAACAGCTTCTAAGTGTTCTTGTATTGTACCATCTCGGCGCTCTCTGCGCCTCCGCGGTGAAATAGCGTCTCCGTGCCCTTTGCTACTCGTGGTGGCCCACGTCGGGGGTGCCGCGCCCGATGGCAGTGCCGCCGCCACCTTCTGGCATCTCTTCGACGCTATGGGGCGTGTGCCCTCGTTGCAGGTAGTCGTTGCGAATCTCGTCCATCAGGGCGTCGCGTCGGTCGTAGAGCCGCTTGAGCGGGCGGGGTGCTGCTGTGGCCATGGCGTAGGAAGCCAGAATCGGCAGGGCGATGGTACTGTCCACATAGCTCACCACGGTGTCGGGCAGCTGTTCCGGGTCAACCTTGCCCCAGGTCATCGCCTCGGAAGGGGTGGCCCCGCTGAGGCCGCCCGTGTCCGGGCGGGCGTCGGTGAACTGCACAAAGTAGTCGTGGCCCTTTTCG
>JALONX010000925.1 GCA_025454695.1 Chloroflexaceae bacterium | reverse complement strand
CCTCTTCGGCATAGGGTGTAAAGGTGAACTGCGCCGTTTTGAGTGCAGCAGGATACCCCTGCACCAGCACCGCCTGCACGCCGCCTGGTGGTACCTCTACCGCTCCTGTGCGTACAATCTGCGCTGACTCAGACACGGCCCGCATATATAGACCTAGATAGCATTCCTCATGAGCCCGCCACATCAGTGAACATGTCACATACGCGGGAGAACGTATGGGGACGTGGTTTCCATTCTGGTCTATCATTGGGGTATTGGGTAGGATAGCCCGCACCTCTTCCTGAAGCTCAAAGCCCGCTGGTACCCAGGTTGGCAAATGAATCGGAAAGGGCAACTGGTTCCGCGCTTCGTCCAGGCTCATTTTTTTGGGGCAAATGGTGAAGCTCCGCATTGGTTTCATCGAACACGCGCCGCCTTCACTCGTCTTTTCATGTGACTCGGCGCTAGCTGCCGCCGTTTGCTCCACTGGTGGTGGAGACGACTCGGCTCGGCGGCGCAACCCCTCCGGGAAGCGCACCGACTCCACCTCGCGGAAGCGGAACGGGCCGATCACAATTACGCCTTCTTCGGGCTGTTCATTGTTGGGGGTGAGAGAACAGGATGTCATCGTTGCTCCTTTCGCGCATTCACACGCTGCCAAACGATCTTATTGCTCCGGTGGCCTGGCTGGGCAAACGCCACGCACCAGCGCCTCTTCCACGCGCTCTTTGCTGGTGTCAACCACAATGCCGGGGCGGTCGGTGGGCGCTGGCTGGAACTTTTCGGGGTGCTGGAGGACAAAATCATTATCCGCAATAAAGTTGGTGAAAACGGCAAACTGGGTTGCGGGGTCACAGTCGCGCCAGGGTGCGAGCGAAACGGCGTGTTCCTTCTGGTGGTAGGGGTCAATGATGATGCCTTCTTCGCCGCCGAAGCGTTTGCGCAGGGCCGCCAGGCTGAAGCCGTGGCCCTGCATGTGCGGAGGGACTTCCTGTAGCTTTACAATAATTTGCCCAGGGATGCTGGCATAATCGAGGAAATCAATCGGGGGCATACGAAGTGGTTTCATCCGTGCCTCCTCAAAAGCTCTTCGTGGGAAACGGACATCGGGAGAAGGAGCGAGTCTGTTGGGGAAACGTTGGCTAACACTCTAGCACAGATTTGCGGCGGGCGCAACCGAGGTTTGCGGCGGCTTCCCGCGCCGTGCTATAATGCCAACTGGTCGCTCGGTGAAGGGAGAACGCACGTTGACCACCAGGCAGCATATTGTTCGCATGCTGATTGTGTGCTGCTGCATGCTGCTGGTAGCTTGTAGCGTTGCCGCCCCCGCCAACCCGCCCGCATCCGCCCCCGCAGGCACTGGCCAGCCCACCACCGCCGCCAATGCCCCTGAACGCCGCCCCACCCCACTGCTGCTCTGGTATGCATGGCCCGCCCCCGAACAGCGCATCATCGCGACGCTGATTGACCGCTTTAACCAGGCTAACCCCGATATTCAAATTATCGGGCAGCCGCGCCCGCTGGCCTCGCTCACCCGCGACCTGCTGGCGACGACGCCCAATGAGCGCCCCCACCTGGTGCTGGTGAAAAACCATAATCTGGGTGCGCTAGCCCAGGCCGGTATTGTGCAACCGCTAGATGGCCTGATCTCCGCCACCGACCGTGATCAGCTGCTCTCCACCGCTGTGGGCGGGGGGCTGGTGCGTGAGTCCAACGGTGCCACCCGGCTCTATGGCCTGCCGTTAGCCTTCGATACGATGGCGCTTTACTTTAACAAGGCCAATGTGTTGCAGGCCCCCAGCGACACTGACACGTTGCTTTCGCGTGCCCGCAGCTTCACCGACACTGATGTGAAGCCGCCGATCTGGGGGTTGGCGCTCGACGGGGCCGAACGCTGGCTGCAATGGGTGCGCGACATTAGCACCGATGCCCGGATTCTGGCCCGGCTCGACTCGATCAGCATTCAGAACACGTTGCAGGCACAGGATGCCCTGATGACACTGGACTGGTCACATGGCATGGCAGGCTACCGTGACCTGTGGCGTGACAACATGGGTGTGGCCCCGCTGCCCCGGCTCAGCAGCACCGACCGCGCTCCGCAGCCCTGGGTGCAGAGCGATAGCCTGGCCCTTTCCACCCGCCCTATGGCCGAAAGCGAACAGCAGGCTGCGCTGCAACTGGTGCGTTTTATGCTCACGCCCGAATCGCAGCAGACGGTACTGGACGGCGGCAAACAGCCCACGCTGATGAGTCTAGCTCTCGATGGCGACAGCCCGGCTCTCGCTGCCGCCCGAGCCTTCCGCGACCAGGCCCGCCAGGGGCAGCCCCTGCCTAACACGCCCGACGCCAACGGCACCGTGCGCGACACGCTGCAACGCATGCAGGCCAGCGTGGTGCGGGGTCTGGCAACCCCCGCCGACGCCGTCACCACTGCTGAGGCCGACCTGCGGGCACGGCTCAAACTTCCCCCGAGTCCGTAGGTATCCGCGAAGAAGCGCGAAGAAGCAGCACAACAGTAGCCGTTCCGACACAGCTTGCCGGTTCTTTGGGTCTCCGCACCGACCGACGCAACCGACTCAACCGTTCGTCAACCTTGTAATCACGGATGAAAAGGGCGAAGAACCGCGAAAATAATCGAAACAGCAAATTTGTAACGTTTCTTTGTGTACCTTCGCGTCTCTTCGCTGATCAATCACGGGGAGAAAATAAAAATCAATATACACTTGTGCATGGGTCATAGGCCGAAATAGCCCTTTAGCACCATATAAAGTAGTTGTCATTGACCAGAACATGTAGTAGAATACGAGACGTGTGGCCGTCTACTACGGCCTGCTTCATGCTGGTATACCCAGCCTCGCTCTAGCAATAATTCCAGGACTGGCTGACGGCCATAAGGAGGATCGTTACATGGCAAGCAGAACCGAAGAGATGGTGCGGCATCTGAAAGCCTTGAGTATGAACACCCCCGACATCGAGGCTTCTGCTGTGGTGAGCGTAGACGGCCTGATTATGGCCTCGGCGCTGCCAGCCGACGTGGAAGAAGATCGTGTGTCGGCGATGAGTGCTGCCATGCTTTCTCTGGGTGAGCGGATTGCCAACGAGCTGCGGCGCGGCCAGCTCGACCAGGTGTTTGTGCGCGGCGAAGATGGCTATGTCATCCTGATGGCTATTGGTGAAGAGGCGGTGCTCACTGCCCTGGCCCAGAGCCGGGCCAAGCTTGGCCTCGTCTTTCTCGACATGCGCCGCACTGCCAACGAGTTGGTGAACCTGGTCTAGTCCAGCGGGCAGAACGACCTCTCATTCCTGGGAAGCTTTTCTACACATTCAATTGTTGCACGAACGAGCAGGGCTGCATATGCGGCCCTGTTTTTTGTTTGTGGCGTGGCAGCTTTCCTGACTTCACGTGCTGCCGTGGCAAACCCTGCTAACGGTTGCGAAATGCACCCCTGTAGAAACCGATTCTTCTCCCCCAACCTCGTTTGCTCCCGTACTATTGAATGAGAGCAAACTGCATGTGATGTGCGCCACAGGAAACGCTGTTTTTTGGACAGGAT
>JALONX010000253.1 GCA_025454695.1 Chloroflexaceae bacterium | reverse complement strand
GGGCGTGAAGGCCCGGTTCACCAGGTTACGCAGCCGGGTATGTTCAGGCGGGTCGCGCAGAATCATCCACTGGCGGGCCATCTCAAACAGTGGGCGGTAGGCTTCGGGCACTGGCGGCAGGGTGTTGGGTGGCAGCACTTTATGCACTTCGCGCCCAAAACGGGGGTCTTTCAGCACATTGAAGCCATCGTCGTGGCGCAACAGGTACCATGTGCCCTCGCGGTGGCTTTCGCCCGCCACGCCCCAATGCACCGGGTCGGACTCACGCAGCCGCCGGTAGTGCGGGTAGGGGTCGGCCAGCACGGTTTGGTCGTAGGGGTTGAATTGTTGCATGAAGGGTTAAGGGTTAAGGGTTAAGGGTTAAGGGTTAAACGCAGTGCTTCTCAATGAATATAACCCGTAACCCCTAACCCCTAGCCATTAGTTTCGTCGCAGCCGTGGGTCAACCACATGGTACAGGAAGTCTACCAGCAGGTTGACGATGACGTAGACGAAGGCGATAAAAATCACTGCGCCCTGCACGATGGGGAAGTCGCGGCGGGAGATGGCGTCGAAGAGCGTGCGCCCCAGGCCGGGCCAGGAAAAGACAATTTCGGTGATGACTGCGCCGCCCAGCAGGGTGCCAAACTGAAGCCCCTGAAGCGTGAGCACCGGCAGCAGCGCATTGCGCAGGGCGTGGCGTAGTACTACGGTTTGTTCGCGCAGGCCCTTGGCGCGGGCCGCCCGCACGTAGTCGGCCCGCAGCACCTCAAGCATGGCCGAGCGGGTAATGCGGGCCACAAACCCGGCAGAGGTGAGGCCAATCGCCAGGGCGGGCAGGGCCAGGTGGCGCAGAAAGCTCAGCAGGGCGGGCCAGTTGCCGGTGATCAGCGTGTCAACCAGCATAAAGCCGGTGATGGTCTCGTAGCTCACACCAGCCTGCATGCGCCCGCCCACCGGCGTCCAGCCCAGCCAGACGGAGAAGATGATGATCAGCACAATTGCCAGCCAGAACCAGGGAATGGAAAGGCCCAGGACGGCCATGCTGCGCACGGTGTAGTCGAGCCAGCGGCTGCGGGTGGTACTGGAGATGATGCCCGCACCCACGCCGATGATGGTGCTGATGATCATCGCGGCCACTGCCAGCTCAATCGTCGGCGGGATGCGCTCCAGCAGCAGCCGCGTGACGGGCACGCCGGAGCTGAAGGCAATGCCCAGGTCGCCCCGCAGCAAGCTGCCGAGAAAGGTGAGATATTGCTGCCACAGCGGCTGGTCGAGGCCCCACTCCTGGCGCACCCGCTCTAGCTCAGTGGCGTCAATCGCACGGGCCGCAATCACATCCAGTGGGTCGCCGGGGGCCAGCCGCAGCACCAGAAAGGTGAGCGTCACCACCGCCCACAACACCACCGGCAGCCAGATTATGCGGGAAAGGAAATAGCGCATGGCGATTGACGATTGACGATTGACGATTGACGGACGGCTGACCGGAGACCGGAGACCGGAGACCGGAGCCGGACGAGTGACCCTTCGACAAGCTCCCTTCGGCTTCGCGGTTCGTGAGCTTGACGAACGGCAGGGCAGGCAGGCTCAGGGCAGGCGGAGTGACGAGTGACGAGTGACGAGTGACGAGTGACGAGTGACGAGTGTTGGTTTATGCATCACATTTCACATTTCACGTTTCACATTTCACATTTCACGTTTTACAATGCGCTCGATTTTTCCAATCTCCAATCTCTAATCTCTCATCCCTTACTTTCGCAACACCGGATCAAGCGCATCCCTCAGGCCGTCGCCGACGAAGTTCACGCTCATAATGGTGAGGGTGATCACCAGGCCGGGAAAAAAGGGCACATGGGGCGCGTCGAAAATGAGGCGCTGGCCCTCGCTCACCATCAAGCCCCAGTCGGGGGTGGGGGCCTCGACACCCAGGCCAATAAACGTGAGCGCCGCCGAGGTGCTGAAGGCTGTGGCGAGCATGGCGGTGGCCTGCACCAGGATCGGCGGCAGCATATTGGGCAGAATGTGTCGGCGCAAAATGACATAGTCGGGGCTGCCCAGGCAGCGGGCGGCCAGCACGTAATCCTGATTCACCAGGCCCAACACCACGGCGCGGGCCAGCCGGGCGAAGACGGGCACCATGGCAAAGCTAATCGCCAGAATCAAGTTGAGCATCCCATCACCCAATGCCGCTACAATCAAAATTGCCAGCAGAATGGCGGGGAAACTCAGCACCACGTCCATCAGCCGCATGAGCCAGTCATCCAGCTGCCCGCCCCAGTAGGCCGCCACGGTGCCAATGGCTACGCCCACCAGCAGCGCCAGCAGCACCGCGGCCACACCAACGGTGAGAATGGGCCGTGCGCCAAACAGAATACGGGCGAAGATGTCGCGGCCCTGTTCGTCGGTGCCGAAGGGATGGGCCAGGCTGGGCAGTTGCCGCCGGTCGGGAATGCTGATACGGGTCGGGTCGTAGGGGGTGAGCCAGGGGGCGAAGACCGCCCCGGCAATCACCAGGGCCAGAAAGAGAGCACTGAGCCAGGCCAGTTCGTAGTTTTGCACGTGCCGCCGCCACAGCCCCAGCGCCGGGCGGGCAGCGGCGGGCTGTGGTGGCGCAACAACCGTTGGCACTGACATATCGTGGTTCATGCGACACAGAGGGAAATAAAGGAATATAGTTAATTCACTGTCATGCCATTTCCCTTATTTCCCTCATTTCCTTTGGCTTTATCCTGCCAGGGCGACTTTGTGCAGGAAGATGCGCTCGGACGAGACGGCGGACGACGGCTGGACGACGACGTTCTGGGCCACGACGATGGGCTTTTTGTAGTAGGCCAGCATCACGTAGGGCATTTCGGCCAGCATTTTCTCCTGGATCGTTTTGTAGATCGCCAGCCGTTTGGTCGGGTCGGTTTCCGAGCGGCCCTGGTCAATCAGATCGGAGATCTCTTTGCCGAAGGGCGTTTCGGCGATGCCGGTTTCAAACTGGGCCGAACCCTGCGAGGAGTGCAGCAGGCGCACCTTGTTGTCCGGGTCGGGCACCCAGAGCGAGCGCTGCGTCATGTTGAGCTGGGTTTCGCCGCTGAAGACCTTGTTGCTGTAGGTGCCTGCCTCCAGCTTGTCGAGATTGACCTTAAAGCCCACCGCTTCCAGGTCGGCCTTAATCAGCTCAGCCATCTGGGGCCAGAAGCGGTTGTTTTCATAGGAGAAGGTGATTTCAATCGGCGTGGGCAGGCCCGATTTTGTTACATGTTCCTTGGCTTTGGCCACGTCCTGGGTGCTGATGGCGCGGCCCGCCGGGTCGAAGCCAAATTCCACCGGGCTGATCAGGGTGGCGGGCAGTTCGCCCAGGCCATAGAGCGCCCCGTCAATCAGGTTCTGCCGGTTGATGGCGTAGTTGATCGCCAGGCGCACGTCCAGGTTGTCCATGGGCTTCTGGAGCTGATTGCAGCCCAGGAAGAGACTCACCAGCGGCTCGCCCGGCTCGACCTTGAAGCGTGAGTCTTGCTGCAAACGCTGGATGGCGGCAGTGGGCGGGTAGGGCGCAAAGTTCACCTCGCCCGACTCAATCGCCGCTAGCATGGCCGCTTCATCGGCGTAGCCCCGGATCACGACCGTGTCGAGATTTGGCCGCCCGTCCCAGTAGTCGGCAAAAGCGCTCAGCGTCATCTCCTGGCCGGGCACAAATTTTTCGACCTTAAACGGCCCTGCGCCTACGGGTTGGGTGCCCAGGTCGGCGCCAAACTCGTCCATAGATTTTACACTGAAGATGGCGGCGGCGGGGTGGAAGAGCCGGTAGAGTTGGGCCGCGTCGGGCGATTTCAGTGTCAGCTTCACCGTCATGTCACCCTCGGCCTCGATCTTTTCAAAGTTGGCCTGGCCAAACTCGGCCTGCATGTACATGCCCTTGACGTAGCTTTTGTCCGCCTCGTTGGTGTAGCGCGTCAGGCTGCGCACCACCGCATCGGCATTCACCATTGTGCCGTCGTGGAACTTCACGTTCGGGCGGAGTTTGAAGGTGTAGGTCAGGCCGTCGGGCGACACCTCCCACGATTCGGCAAGGGCACCACGGGGCGGGTCAGACCATTTTTCGCCGGGGCGGGTCAGTTTGTCATACACATTGTCAATAATATTGGCCGAGCCAAAGCCGTTCCACAGGCCCGGCTCCACCGACTCGCCCACCGACTCGGCGGCGAAGACGAGGGTGCCGCCAACCGTTGGTGCGGCAGCGGCAGGAGCGGCGGTGGCCCCGGCTACCGGGGCAGCGGTGGGGGCGGTGGCGGGTGTGCCACCACAGGCAGCTAGCAGCGGCGCGGCAGTGGCAACGCCCGCTAGCCCGGCCCAGTAGCGCAAAAACTGGCGACGGCTGATCGGCTGTGCCGGGGCAGGCTCGTTGGTGGACTCATCAGGGAGTGACATAAGAAAGGCTCCTTCTAGACACGACAACAGCTGAACAACACAAATACACAGATCACACACCTACATTCAGGCGCAATCATTGCATGAATTGCTCTACGGTTGGTCTCTGTCACGCTATCCATCGCTGATGCGTGACCGCTGAGTCCAGGGCCAGGGGTATGGGGAAGACAAAAAGAAGTTAACTTCAACATTATGGTACGTTATGGTTGAAGATTTGTCAAGGGGTGCAACATTCTGTGGAATGTTGATGTTACATGATAGGTGAGGAGAGTTAACAAGATGACAAGATGACAAGATGACAAGATGACAAGGTGATTGAGATCAGGCTGTACACATCACGCAGTACGTAGGACGCAGTAGAACTCACGCATCACGCTTCAGCTGCTGCGGTGTGCGGGTGGAGGCGTAGATCAGCAGGCCGATGACCAGGCCGCCCAGCACCAGCAGGGCCGCCAGTTTGGCGGCGGGGGTCATCACATCGAGCAGGGCAATGCCACCAAAGGCCGCGCTGAGGGTGTAGTAGAAGGCCACCACCTGCCGCTGCGAAAAGCCCATGTCGAGCAGGCGGTGGTGCAGGTGGTCGCGCCCGGCAGTCGCCGCCGAGCGCCCATGCATCAGCCGCCAGATGATCAGCCAGGCCATGTCAATTAGCGGCACACCGATCACCAGCAACGCTGTGGCCAGCTTGGCCCCGCCGATGATGGCACTGACCGCCAGCACGTAGCCAATCGTCATCGCGCCCACATCACCCATAAAAATGCGCGCCGGGAAAAAGTTAAACGGCAGAAAGCCCGCGCAGGCCCCGGCTAGTGCCAGCGGCAGCAGCGCAATCGTCCATTGGGGTGGGTTCAAGCTCAGGGTGTGCAGCGCCAGCACTGTGGCGGCAATCAGGGTTACACCGGCGGCCAGGCCGTCCATCCCGTCCGACCAGTTGACCATGTTCTGGATCACGCTGATCCAGAGGACGGTGGCGATAATTGCCAGCCAGGGGCTAAGGTTGTGCAGGTGAATCTGGTTGATAAACGGGAAGTTGAAGGCGGTGAGGATAATGCCCCGCGCTTCCGTCAGGTTGCCCAGCACATCGGGGTAGAGCTGGTGATCCCAGAGGTATGGCCCGACTGCCACCAGCCCGGCCCCAAAATGCACCGCCAGCCGGGGCAAGGCGGGCAGATCGCGCAGGTCGTCAATAAAGCTCACTGCGGCGATGATGAGCATGCCGCACAGCAACAACCCCAACCGCAGATACTCAAAGGGCGAACGTTGGAGCTGCGGCACAAAGCCATCAAAGAGGAAGGTTGCGAGCAGGGCGGCGACAATGCCCGCCACGATGGCGAGGCCGCCCACGGTGGGCATGGGTACGCGGTGGATGCGCCGGGGCCCCGGTGGCACCATCCAGCCCCGTTGCTCACACAGGCGAGCAACGGGCGGCACCAGCAGGGCTGTTACGCCAGCGGCAACCCCAAAGGTGAGCGCCATTGCGAGAAAAAGCATAAAGAAGTTACGAGTTGCGAATTACGAGTGACGAGTTTCGTACTGCGTACTCCGTATTCCGTAACTCGGCAAACTGCAAACTGCAAACTGCAAACGGGTCTCTGTGGCAAAACTGGGCTATCCCGTGCCGAATTGTCGGTCGCCCGCGTCGCCCAGGCCGGGCACAATATAGCCCTTTTCGTTCAGGTGGCTGTCAATGGCGGCGAGGTGGATGGGAACGTCGGGGTGGGCGCTGCTGAGAGTCTGCACACCTTCTGGCGCGGCGATCAGGCCGAGGAACTTGATGCGCTTGGTGCCCCACTGCTTGAGAATGTCAACCGCCGCAACTGCCGAGCCGCCGGTAGCGAGCATCGGGTCAACCACAATCGAAAGGTCGCTGTCGGGCACGGGCGGCAGCTTGTTGTAGTAGGTCACGGGCTTCAGCGTCTCGTGATCGCGGTAGAGGCCCAGGTGCCACACATGCAGCGTGGGCAAAATATCGAGAATCGCCTCGGACATGCCCAGCCCCGCCCGTAGAATCGGCATCAGGCCGATCTGCTCAGAAATCTCGTAGCCCGGCGCGGCCTCAAGCGGCGTTTGCACAGTCAGTGGGGCCAGGGGCAGGTCGGCGGTGGCTTCGTAGAAGAGCAGTTGGGCAATCTCGCGCACCAGTTCACGAAACTTCTTCGGCTCGGTCGTCTGGCTGCGTAACAGCGCCAGCTTATGTAACACCAGCGGGTGGCGAGACACATGCACAAGGTCGGACATCAGCACACTCCAACATTAGCCACAGAGGCACAGAGGACACGGAGAAAAAACACATATCATTTGCAATAGAGGCTAGAGCGATAGGACGTTGGTGGAGAAAAACAGCATTTGTTTTTAAACTCCTCTGTGTCCTCTGTGTCCTCTGTGGCAAAAACAAATCACCCTTCCGCCAGTTTATAGCCCACACCACGCACGGTGAGAATAATGCGTGGGCGCGACGGTTCGATTTCCACCTTTTCCCGCAGGCGGCGCACACACACATCCACGAGGTTGGTTTCGCCTACGTATTCGTAGCCCCATACCTCGCGGAAGAGCGTTTCGCGATCAAACACCTGGCCCGCGTTGGCGGCGAGGAAGTAGAGCAACTCAAACTCCATTGGCGTGAGGTTCACATCCTGGCCCCGCACGCTCACCCGGTGGCGCGGCTCGTCAATCTCCAGCTCGCCTACGCGCACAATTGCGGGGGCACGGCGCTGCTTAAAGCCCTCGGCCCGCCGTAGAATCGCTTCGACACGGGCCATCAACTCCACCGTTTTAAACGGCTTGGTGATGTAGTCGTCGGCCCCCAGCTCAAAACCATGCACCACATCATCGGTGCCGTCGCGGCTGGTGAGAATGATGATCGGCACATCGCTTTCGGCCCGAATGCGCTCGCAGGCCTCAAAACCGTCCACGTAGGGCATCATCACATCGAGCAGCACAAGATCGAATTTCTGCTCTTCAAATGCCTTGAGTGCCTCCAGCCCATTTTTCACCGGCACAATGTCGTAGCGGGCGTCTTTAAGCGTAATCTGTACCAGCGTTGCAATGGATGGATCATCATCGGCCACCAGAATACGGCGCGGCGTGGCCGTTTCATCGTGGGCGCGGTCAGAAGTTCGTTTCAGTGGGCGCATAGTTTGAGTTACGAGTTATGAGTTACGACCGGCAAAGGAAATAAGGGAAATAAGGGAAATAGTTCGTGGTATGAAAACATCATTTCCTTTATTTCTTTCATTTCCCTTTCTGGCTTCGTTTCACGTTTCACGTTTCACGTTTTACGCATGATAAAAGACGGTGCTCGGTGCTCGGTTCTTGCGTCTACACCGCTTCATCCAACCGGCGGCGGAAGTCGTTGCGTTCGGGTCGTTCGGTGCGCGGCACCAGAATGGGGTGGCCCCGT
>JALONX010000252.1:5281-14832 GCA_025454695.1 Chloroflexaceae bacterium | reverse complement strand
CAGTGGGCTTTCTGCCCGCTACGGAAGAGTATCGGTTTGATGCCACGCTAACCCTGCCACCCGGCACGCCCCTGGCCGAAACCGACCGGGTGGCCCGTGAAATTGAAGCCCGCCTCAGCGCCGACCCGGCGGTGGAAGCGGTGCTGGCCACTGTTGGCGGTGCGGGCAGCGCCGAGCGGGCCAGCTTCCTGGTGCGGCTCAAGCGCGACAGCGGCTCAACAGCGGCCAACCTGGAGCGGCTGCGCCCGGCCCTGGCCGCATATCCGACGCTGGTGTTTTCGCAGCCCAGCGCCGATGGCAGCGCTGGCACCGACGCCACCAGCCGCCCCATTCAGGTGCGCTTGCGCGGCAACGACGTGGCCGAACTCACCGCGCTCGTGCCACAGGTGCAGGCTGCCATGGGCGAGGTTAATGGACTCACGGAGATTGAAAGTAGTTCGCGACCAGGCAAGCGCGAATTGCGCTATGAGCTGAACCAGGCGCGGGCCAACAGCTATGGAATCAACAACCAGGAACTGGCCAACACCATGCAAACCCTGGTGAACGGCAGCACGGTGGGCAGTTTTAAGGAAAACGAACGCAGCTTCGACATTGTAGTGCGGCTGCGCCCCGAAGACCGCCAGCAGGTGGAACGACTCAGCGAGGTGCGCCTGCCGCTAAATGGCGAACTGGTGCCACTGGGCAACCTGGTAACGCTGCGCGAGGGCACCAGCCCCACCAGCATCCGCCGGGCCGCGCGGCAGGTGGAAGTAGTGGTGGGCGCCAATGTCAGCGGGCGCAACGTGGCCGAGGCCCAGAGCGAGGTTGAAGCGCGGCTGGCCGGGCTGAGCCTGCCTGCGGGCGTCAACCTGAGTTTTGGTGGCACCACCGAAGAGCAGGAACAGGGTTTTACGAGTCTGCTGCTGGCGATGGTGCTGTCGGTGGTGTTTATCTACATGGTGCTGGCCAGCCAGTTTCGTTCCTTTAGCCAGCCCTTCATTCTCATGCTCTCCATGCCACTGAGTTTTATTGGAGCCTTCCTGGCGCTGCAAATCAGCGGCATCACCCTCGACCTGTTCGGAATGATAGGCATGCTGATGCTGCTGGGCCTGGCCACCAAAAACTCCATCCTGCTGATTGACCTGACCAACCGCCTGCGCGAACGGGGGATGGAAAAACACCAGGCGCTAAAACAGGCCGGGGCGGCTCGTCTGCGCCCAATCATTATGACTTCCATGACAGTGATTTTTGGGGCTATTCCCACCGTGCTGGGTGTGGGCGATGGTTCCGAGTTGCGGCAGGGTCTGGCAACTGCCGTGCTGGGCGGCACCATCACCTCAACCCTGCTCACCCTGGTGTTTGTGCCCGCCGCCTATAGCTTGTTCGATGGGCTGATGAGCCGCATGCAACGGCGCACGCCGCGCCACGAGACAGAAGACCGCCGACCGGAGACCGGGGCCACGCCAGCAATTGACAAGGTGACACGATGACCGGGTGACACGATGACCGGGTGAACCTTGTCGTGACCGGGAACCGGGGACGGACGACCGGAGACCGGGGCCACGCCAGCAATTGACAAGGTGATAAGGTGACAGGGTGACACGATGACACGGTAACGGAGTGCCTGCCAGCGTGATGCAGACGTTAGTCTGTGGCACATGATAACAGAGTGCCAGCGCATGTAATGCGAACGCATGAGGGTATGCTAATTTCGGCGGACATCCCTGGAGCAACACGCTGATGGACTTTAAGAAATTAAACGGGTATATCTGCTCGCCGTAGCCCTCAAGGGCGCGGCTCTCATGTGCAAAGCCCGCCTGCGCGGGCTATACCGGATGTAATTTTTAATCCTCATCAGCGTGTTTACGGCTTTCAGACGCCGAATGCATTCGGTGGCTAACTGACGCGGGCAGCATGTCCAGGTCTTTTTGTAAAAACGCACTAGCCAGTCCCAACATAATGAGCACAAGTAAAGGAGAACTACCATGCAAACGAAACTACTGCTGACCGGCCTCCTCGCCGCCGCGCTGCTAAGCGCCTGCGGTGCGCCCGCTGCCACCACGCCCACCGCGCCCACCGCGCCCGCTGCCGCCGTCGTTAGTAGCCAACCCACCACGGCCCCAACTGCCGCCCCAACCGCGCCGCCAGCCCCCAGCCGGGTCAGTGGCACGGGCGAGGTGCGGGCCGCTCGCACCGCCAACCTGGCCTTCCCCATTGGCGGGCGGGTGGCCGAGGTGCGTATCACGGAGGGTGATCGGGTGAACGAGGGCGACGTGCTGGTGGTGCTTGACCCACGCCCGCTGGATGCCGCCGTGCAGCAGGCCGAGGCGGGGGTGGCTCTGGCGCAGGCCCAGGCCGCCGCCCTGAACGACCCGCCCAGCGCCGCCGAAGTCCAGGCCGCTCGGGCCGAGGTGCAACGGGCCGAAGCCGAAGTGCAGCGAGCGCAGGTGGCGCAAGCCCAGGCCACCAGCCTGCAAGCCCAGGACATGCGGGCGGCAGATGCAACCCTGGCTTCGGCAGCGGCCACCCTGCAACAGACTCGCGACCAGCTATCGGCGGCCAAAACCAACGCCCAGTTGCAGATGGAGCAAAGCGCCAACCAGCTGCGCAACACTCAGGACGAATACAGCCGCATCTACTGGGAGAACCGCCGTCTTGAGCAGGCCCTGAGCCAGCCAGTGCCGGTGGCGGTGAATGAGGAAACCGGTGATGTGACTGAATATAAACCGGGCCAGGAATTGCCCCAGGACGCCAAAGACCGCGAGGCGGCAGCGCTGCGGGCAGTGAAAAGCGCTGAAACGGCCCTCGAACAGGCCCGGCTGGCCTATGAGCAGGCCCAGAAAAACGAAGTGACGGGAGTGCAGACGGCGGAACAGCAACTGGCCCAGGCCCAGGTGGGCCGCGACCGAGCCGCGATTGGCCAGACTCAGGAACAGGTCATTAGCGCTGCCCAGGCCCAACTCGCCGCCGCCCAGGCAGGCGTGAACCGCCTGCAACCGGCCCCCCGGCCCGGCCAGCGTGCCCAGGCCGCCGCCAGCATTGCCCAGGCCGAAGCGACGCTGGCGGCAGCAAAACTCAACCGCGAGCAGGCCGAACTGCGCGCACCCTTCAGCGGCGTTGTGGCATCGCTGGGGGTGCAGGTGGGCGAAACCGCCGGGGCCGAAGCGGTGCTGACCCTGCTCGACATCTCGGTGCTGCGCTTCGAGGTCGCCGTGGCTGATGTGGATATTGGCCGGGTGCAACTGAACCAGCGGGCGGACATGCAGTTCGACGCCCTCCCCGATGTCATCTTCGCCGGGACAGTGAGCTATATCGCGCCCGCCGCTGTGACCCAGGGCAATCTACGCACGTATCTGGTACGGGTAGACATGAAAGATATACAGCGCGTGCGTGTGGGCATGAACGGGCGGCTAGTACTGCGTTAGTTTTTTATAAAGAACCAGTACGAGGAAGTAGCTTGTTAGCAACATGGGCGGGCTTTTCCGCCCATGTTAGTGTCAGGTTATCTGGCTGTTCGGGGCAATTGCTAGCAAGGCTTATGTCGAGATAGTGGTAACAATGTGCTTTTACGCTTAGCCATATCGCCGCTTAATCTCTGCTATAGAGTCCTCGACCAACACCTCAAGGACGGATGTATCTATCTCGCTGAGGCGACGAAAATACAAACAGGCTTTACCCATTTTGTGCTTGCCGAGCCGGGCCAACAGTGCTTGCTGTTCTGGCCCATTTGCCACCAGATAAACAACCAGTTCGTTCTTTCTGACGGCGAAGCCGGTAAGGCAAGCGTCACCTTCTCGACCACTCTCGTATCTGTAGTGATACGAGCCAAAGCCCACGATGGTCGAACCCCACATCTTTGGCTCGTACCCGGTGACCCGCCGAAGGAGCCTGACGAGAGACTCGCAATCCTTACGTTGCTCTTCATGTACGATTGCGGCGATATGCTCGTCCACGCTCACATCGGTGGGTCTGGTCTTGTTCTCGGCCATCACGCCTCCATCTCTTTGCACTAACACACGCTACGGCGCACCAGGCACAACGCTAGCGGCAAGCGCTGCCCTCAGCTCACCGCTTGCTGCACCAGGGCAACGATCTTTGCCTCGTCGCTGGCGTTCAGCTCCTTCAGTGCAAAAGCGGTTGGCCACACGGTGCCAGCGTCGAGCCTGGCCTCCTCGGTGAAGCCCAGGGTTGCATAGCGGGTGTTAAACTTCTGCGCACTCTGGAAGAAGCACACCACCTTGCCGTCCCTGGCATAGGCGGGCATGCCGTACCAGGTTTTCGGCGCAAGGTCAGGCGCATGGGCACTGACAATCGCGTGGAGCCGCTCACCAATGGCCCGATCCGCTTCGGGCATCTCGGCAAGCGCTGCGAGCAGGATTTTTTCTCCCTCAGCCCGGTTTTTGTTTGCCCGGGCTTCCGCCTTCAGCTCTTTAGCCCGTTCCTTCATCGCGGCCCGTTCCTCGGCGCTGAAGCTCTCTGTGCCCTTCTTCTGGCTCATCACAACCTCCTTGCTGCCCTCAGCCCTGCACTAACGCGAAATACACACCCATAGGATCTTGCACCGCCGCATAGACATACGCCCCATCCTCGCCCTGCATTGCCTTGATAAGCGTGCCGCCCTCCTCAGTGACCATGCGAAGGCTCTGCGCAAGGTCGCCCACCGGCAGGTAGAGCATCCAGACCGGCGGCAAATCGCTGTTCATGCCGCGCGCATGGCAAATTCCAGCCCCTGGGCTGCCAGCTGCGGTGAGCATGGTGTAGTCGGCGTAGCGCTCGCCGTTGTCCTCCATCTCAACCTCCTGCACCGCCCAGCCAACAACCTGCCGGTAAAAGTCCCGCGTTGCGGCGGCATTGGGCACCGTCAGGTCAAGCCAGGCGATGCGACCGATTGGTGCTGCTGCTTCGGCTGCCGGGTCGCCCTGGTGGGGGGCGATTGCCGCCGGGGCAACCACGGGAATAATCCCAAACGCGGCTCCATTCGGATCACGCAACACGGCCCACTGGCTCGTGCCAGTGTCGTCTTTCGCATGCATCAGCACGCTGCCAGCCAGGTCACTTGCACGCTGCACGCTTGCAGCCACATCGGCCACCTGGATGTGCGGCATCCACTGGAGCGGCAGGTGGGCATAGTCGTCGCTACGTTGGCCCAGGCCGATGATAGGGATGCCCAGATTGTTCAACAACCCTTCCGCCCGCCAGAGCGGAGTGTCGCCGGTGGTGAGCACCCGCGTGTAGAAGCGCAGCTCGCGTTCGTGGTCGGGTACCGCAATATCGGCGCTGAAAACGGCCCCGACCCCTGGAACAAAATGGTTGCTCATGGCGTGACTCCTTATGAAACGACTCTCACAAAGGCACAAAGAACTGCTACTGAACGTGCCACTGCTCGCCCTTTGCGGCTTTGCACGATGGTCAACAAAACCTTTTCACATGGCTTTTCAGTGCAGATGGATTGCCGCGCCAAGTTCCTGCGACGCTCTAGCAGCGTGGTACAGAGCCAGGCAATTATACGACTCAATGCGATACTTCTCCCAACGCGAGGTGCCCGTCGCCGATTGCAGCCTGGCCTGCACGTCGCGGTTCGTCGGGTCCAGACTCAAGGGCAAGTTCAATATCCTGGCAATCTCCTCCAACTCACGCATAAGTCGAAGCGCGGAGCCATACTCCACCTTGTTCTCAACAAGCACCGGGTCGAACTCCACCGGCAGCCAGTAGCCATCACGCGATGAGTGGCAGACAAGATGATTAAAGCGCTGTCCCTGGCTGTTTGGTACCCTCGCTTCGATATAGCAATCTTCATAGGCAGACTCCATCTGCTGGTCAGCGAGAGGATTGCCCATGTTCTCGCTGCCTGGGGTCGGCCATTCCTCTATCTTCCAAAGATAGACGGCCAGGCGCTGGAGGTGGGCAATCCCGTTAGAAGGAAACACCTGCCAGGATCTACCTCTGCCCAGCAAATCCGCTGGCTCAACATAGCTCGGCAGGTTTTTCTGCTGAAGCATCTGGGTGACATTCTCGAAGAAGCGCTGATAATGGGCGAATCCTTCTTCGTCGCTGCTACGCATCTGGTCAAGCCAGCCGACATTGACATACACACTCATAACATTCCCTCCATACAGGTGAGTGCGCACACATGCCACAGGCATCGTTCGAAGCCGTTGCGCTCCATCTGCCGCATCGCGCTATTCTACACGAAGGATGTGTCAGCGGCGGTCACACGGTGAAAGCCTGGCCGTCAAGCGCCAACTGGTATGTAGCAGTTCATTACGCCGAATAAGGCTTTTATCTTTTCTATAACGGTTTGCAGATCAGGTGAGCTAGCACAATGAGGCGTTGGCGCATCACAATGCTGGCGTAATCTGCAATCGGCTGTAGAGGCCAAAATTGCCCCGATCAGCAAACCGGCTAGCTGGGTTATCTGGATGGCACATCAAGGCAGATTGCTCAAAGGGCTGTCACCCCGAGATCATATCGAATAGTCACAGTAGCGGCACTCGACAGTGGTTCCTTGAAAGCGAAGCGATATTCAAACTCATCGCTCCCGTACTGACGCAAAACCAAGCTATCCGAGTGGTATTCTCGTCCTCTATCATGAATGATGATGGTTGGACAATCGCCAGTCATCTGAAACCAAAGGTTATATCCGTTTGAGTCTCGCGGGAGGCATCGTACCGTCATGCCAATGCGGTTGAAATCCGCATGTGTCAGTTCGATTTCTTTCCATTCACGCAGAATAAAGTGTGCTTCATCCTCGACATTTTCAACCAAGACGTGGAAATCAGTCACAAAACAACATATCTCGCTTTGATCATTAAGACCCCAGTATGAGGGATATGCGCCATCCCCATAGCCAGCTTTAAAGGCAATCAGGTTTGCTCCGGTTGCTGAGTCAACAAGCATCTGACTCCAGGGGCGTTCTAATCGGCTAAAGAAAGGATCCCAAGGCTGGTGACTGAGAAGATGCTGGTGCGTCAACTCGTCGAGAAAGCAAGCCATACCACAATCAACACCAAAGCCAAAGAATTTGCCAAGAGGCAACGTCTGAGAGTCTTGGCCGGGTAGAAGTGCAAGTTCCCATGTGGTTGGTGTTTCTGCAGAAAAGTCAATTCGGGCACAGGTAATAAGTGACGATGACATAGATTCATCAGCCACATCATCAACGAATGCCAGGGTGACGGGATAAGCCCCCGGTTGGACGGTTTTAGTAAAAGGAACAATGTCATCGTGTGGACGCATATACGAGGGATCGCAGGCGATGAGTTGTCCAGAGGGGAGGATTACCATTCCGATTCGGTTCTGGCGGGCAGTGACGGTACCGAGGTGTGAGGCAGTAAACGTCTCGCCACGACGGAACGCTCGATCAAAATCAGTTCGCCCAAATGGTTTCATTAACATTACCATTTAACTGAAATACCATTTTGTAGACAAGAAAGTAAATTGGTAAGTTGATATCAGATCACAGCTCCGACTGGCACCTGCCCACCTGTCGCTTCGATGACACGCGCCGCCCAAACCGGGCCAAAGGCTCCACATAGCTAGATCGTCTGTGCGCCAGCGGCGTCAGCGTGCAAGCGGTTGTTGGGCGGAAGTGTAGGACGTTGTCGCATAATGCAAAGCCGCACGAGTAGGTTGGTGTGTCGTCTATCCAGTGATCCTCTCGTTGTCGTGCCACTCGTGTCGCAACATGGCATACAGCAGCGTATCGAAGCGTTTGCCAGCATCGGTGAGACGGTCTTCGCGCAGCCGTCCTTCATATCGCATGCCGACTTTCTCCAATACATGTGCTGATACGGTATTGGTGGCGATACATCCCGAACTGATCCGATGTAACAGTAGATCATTGAACCCGAACTGGAGCAGACGAGCGGCGGCTTCAGTCGCGAAGCCCTGTCCCCAAGCAGACGGATGCAAGAAATAGCCGATTTCGGCTTCGCCGGTGCGGAAGTTGGTGATATGCAGGTAGCAATGGCCGATGAGCGGCTGGGTCAGATGGCGAAGGACAACCAGATCATAGTGGTGGCGTGGGGTCGCGGTTTTCTGGCCGAGGATCGTCTGAAAGCGTTCACGATAGCGTGACTCGTGAATGGCCGTGCCGCCGCGCATCTTGGTCACCTCAGGATCGGCATCAATCGCGTGAACCAACGCAAAATCCTCCAGCGTATACTCGCGAAAGATTAAGCGAGCAGAGGTCAGCAGCATGGTGTTCTTCTCCGCCCAACATACATTAGGCCGCACTCCTACACCCCTCGTCACCGGTCTCCGGTCTCCCGTCCCCGGTCATCGTGTCCTCGCTCAGCGCACCAGCCGCGCCCCCAGCAGCACAATGACCATCGCCAGGGCTAGCAGCGCCGCCGAGCCAAAGAGACCGAGGGCCAGCCCGCCCTGCATGTCGGCCACGAGGCCGGTGACGATGGGGCCGATGAGCTGGCCCAACCCGAACAGCGCGGTGGCATTGCCCACCACTGCCGTCCAGCGCTCCTGCGGCAGGGTCAGCCGCACCTGGCGGGTAATGGCGGCGATCAGCACCAGAAAGCCGCCGAACAGTAGGGCCGAAATGGCGAAGCTCCAGGCGTTGAGCAGCAGCAGCGGCAGCAGCGCCCCCACCACCAGCGCCAGCAGAATCAGGGCCTGCGCATGGTGGGGAGCCAGCCGCTGGATAATCGGCCCCCAGATGAACCCGCTAGCCCCGGCGCAGATGCCGAGTAGCACCCAGAAGCTCTGCACCAGCCAGGGTGCCACCTGGCTGGCCTGCATGTAGGCCACAATAAAGGTCATATAGCCAATGTAGCCCAGGCCAAACAGGGTAAAGGCAACAAGCGCGGGCCAGAGCATGGCGTAGTCGCGCCAGACAAACAGGCGCTGGCGCACGGCGTTGCGGGCCGGGGGCGGCGTGGTTCGGGCGGCCTGGCGCAGGGTCGGTTCCAGCAGCAGCGACACCAGCAGCCCAATGACGCCCATGCCGATCCAGGCGGCGGGCCAGCTGGCGGCGGGGGCCGCCCCCAGCAGCAGCGGCACCAGCAACCCCGACACGGCGATGCCCAACCCCGGCCCGGCGTAGAAGATGCCCAGCGGCAGGGCACTGCCCAGCTTCGAGTCGCTTTCCATCACCACCGTGGCCCCGCCCACAAAAATAATCGCGGTGGCAAACCCGGCAATCGCCCGCAACAGCAGCATCAGCCAGAACGACTCGGTGAAGCCCATGGCCAGCAGACCCAGGCTGGTCACCAGCATGCTTACGCGGACGGAGCGAGCCGCCCCCCAGCGGGCCACCACCGCACCCACCAGCAACGCTCCGATGAGATAGCCAAAGGCATTAGCACTGGTCACCAGGCCCGCCTGGGCATAGTTCCAGCCCAGGCTCAGCTGCATGGGGGCCACCAGCAGGGCATAGGCAAAGCGGCCAAAGCCCTGGCCCACTGCCGGGCCAAGGCTGGCAAACAGGGCTACCCGCATGGGCGAGGCAGCGGGGCGGGTGATGGTGGTGGTCTGGTTCATAATGCTTTAGCACGAAACCCTTCATAGTGCGACTCGTAGTGCGGACGTCAGTCCGCGTTTCGTTGCTACGCGGACTGAAG
>JALONX010000252.1:0-5238 GCA_025454695.1 Chloroflexaceae bacterium | reverse complement strand
ACGCGGACTGAAGTCCGCACTACGGCACTACCACACTCCATCAAATCACAGCACCGCTAAAAACACGAGAGACAAAACGAGATGCCGATTGATGACAAACGCGACGAATTGCAGGCGTCAGTTTGTAGTTAAGAAAAACTCGTAACTCGCAGTTTATAACTCGCAACTCGTAACTCGTAACTCGTAACTCGGCCCTCGTCTACCGTTCGCACCTGGTGGGCCGCTGGGCCTGGCGGTAGACCCGGTTAAATTCGGCGCTGTAGAGCCGAGCCAGCTGCGGGTCGTCAATGATCAGCAGGTTCTCGTCGTTCACGGTTTCGGCCCGGTCGGTGAAGTTGTAGGAGCCGGTGATGACGATGCGCCGGTCAATGATGATGACTTTGTGGTGCATGGTGTAGCAGTTGCCATCCTCCAGCATGTCGGCCCCGGCCCGCTTGAGTTTGGCGAATTCGCCGCCGCCGCCCTCCACGTTGCGCCGTTCTAGCACGCCCCGCACCTGCACGCCCGCGTTCATGCGGGCCAGCATGGCGTTGGCAATGGGGTCGCTGGTGAAGGAAAAGGCTAGCACATCAATGCTGCGCCGCGCCGAGCCAAGCACAGCCTCAAGGCGGCGCAAGGGCCGATCCTGGGGCGAGAAGTAGTTCTCAATGCTGATGCCCTCGGCCTGGAGCTGGGGATGGGGCGTGATGGTGCGCTTGCGGGCGGCCTCGAAGCGCCCGGCAAACATCTGCTCAAACTCCACGCTGTAGTTTTCCACCAGATCGGGTAGGCTGATGCGCAGCAGGTTATTGTTGTTGCGGTAGGTATCGTTCACGGTCACATTCCACGAGCCAGTCCAGGCCACGCGCCGGTCAACAATCACGAACTTGCTGTGCATAAACGCGCTGGAATTTTCCCAGGAGATCGGGATGCGTCCTTCCTCCACCAGGCCCGCCCATGCGGCCATCTCGGGTTTTTCCAGGTTCTCCCGATCCAGCACTAGCCGCACATTCACTCCCCGCCGCTCAGCCCGCACGAGCGCCTCGGCGATGCTGGTGAGGTTGTACTCAAATGTCACCAGGTCTACCGAAACACGGGCGGCATCAATATCAGCAATGAGGCGCTGCTCAACCTCGGGCGGCGTGCGCTGGCTCGCCACATCGGGGTAGACCAGGCCCGGCGTGGTGAAAAAGACTTCCAGCCCACTTCGGTCAAGTACCGTTGGCGCGGCGGTTGGAGCCACCTCCGCCGCCACCTCGTCCGGCTCGGGCGGGTCTTGTGCCAGCAAATACTGCTCAAACCAGAAGGCCACCGCCAGCAGCAGCAGCAAACCAATCAGAATAAACTTTCCGATACGCCGGGATTGGGGGGTGGAACGTCTCGTCATAAAGAGATTGGAGATTAAGAGATGAGAGATTGTTACAACATCAGAAAAAGGAAGTAAGGGAAATGAAGGAAATCGTCCTGAGCAGGTATCACATTTCCCTTATTTCCTTTGCAATTACACGGTATGAAGTTTTTCATACTTCATACTTCATACTTCATACTTCATACTTCACCGAGAAACCGCCCGTTCCGCTGCGTCCAGCACCACGTCGCCCTCGGCCAGCACGGTATCGGCGGTGATGGGCACGCGCAGGGTGGGCGGCACGCCTTTGCCTTCCAGCAGAATCGAGCCGTCGGGCAGCACCGTGCGACCGGTGGGGATTTGCATGAAGAGACCGCCCGGCAACAGGAACTGGCCCCGTGCCACCTCGGCGTAGATACCGGCGCTGGGGTACTGGCCCACCACAATCGCCCCCGGAATCTGGCTGAAGCCATAGGCTTCAAAGTCGCAGGCGCTGGCGCAGGCCGGACTCACTAGCACAGCCAGCTTATCGAAGCGGAACTGCCGCTCGGTCGGCTCGATTTCGCTCGGCGGGCCATCTGGCTCGAAGCGCCCGGTGGCGCTGCTGAAATATTCGTCCTGGCCCATGGGAATAATCTTGTCGCTGAGAAACCCGGCCAGGCCCAACGGCGCACCGCCGGAGTTCTGGCGCAAGTCCACAATCAGGCCGGGGGCACCGTTGCGCTCAAACGTTTCCAGCGCCCGCTCGAAGAGCTGGAGCAGCAGGTTCAGGTCATCGTAGTTGGAGTTGACTTTAATGTAACCCGCGCCTGAGGGCAGAGTGCGAAACTCCACCGGCAGGGCGTCCGGGTCTTGCCCGCGCCGCAGCGAGGTGACAGTAAAACTCTGCCGCTCGGCCACGCTGGTGAGGGTGGCGCTGCTGGCGGCCTGGCCCGGGTTTACAAACTCAACCCGCGCCTCGGTGCCCACAGGCGAGCGCAGCAGGTAGCGCTGCTGCTGGTAGTGCATGGCAAAATCGGTGGAAAACGGCCCACCAAAGGGCTGCACCGCCTTGATCGCATCGCGGATGGGCGTGCCGTTGAAGCTGGTGATCTCAGCTCCGCGCACCATGCCCGCCTGCGCCGCCGGGCCACCATCAAGCACGAAGGTGACGATGACCTTGCCGTCGTCCAGCTCCCGCAAGGCAAAGCCGTAGCCGCCCTCGGTCTGGCGGGCGAAGTTATCGTCCTCCACCTGGCTGCCGCCCAGACTCACATGGCCGTCGCGAAAAGCCATCGCAAACTCCAGCATGGCCGTCTCGTAGGCCGCCTGGTCGCGGCTCCGTTCGGCCTCGGCAATGCGCGGGCCAAGCTCCTGTTCCAGCCTGTCCCAGTCGGGCTGCTTCCCAGCAATGCCGTTGAAGGCATATTCGCGGCGGGCCTGCTCCAACAGTTGCGTAAAGGCCTCGCTGTAGCGCAGCCGTGAGAAATCTTTAATCGCCGCATCCCTCGGCTCGTGCAGGGTGATGGACTGATCGTTGGCCTGGCTGACGGTGAAGGGCTGCTGATCGAGATCAATCACGCTGTAGCCAGCAGGCAGGGCCGCAATCGGATCGTCTTGTGTAAAGAGTTTTTCGTCGGGGCCAAAGCCACTGGGGAAGCCCTGGTTGCCATCAGGCGACCAGACCAGCAGCTGGCCGCCGGTCACTTCGTCGTTCTGCTCTGGGTCGTTGATGGTGGAGGCCAGGTAGCTCGGCCAGCCCCGATCCTGGTCATCACCAACGGCAAACGGGCTGCCGATGAGGTGGCCCCAGAAGGCCACAGCATAAATCTGCACGCCGCTGTCCTGCCGCCCATTGTTGTCCACATCCACCTGGGTGCCCTGGGGCTGGGCGGGCAGGTTGAGTGAAAATTCGCCCTGCTGCTGGCGCTGATCCACCTCCAAAAAGCCAAGCACCTGCGACTCAACCGGCACTTCCCATTCCTGGTCGCGCGTTACAAAGCCATACATGTCGGTCAGAATCACGCTGTATTCGCGGTAGTAGGTAAAGATAAAATCGTTGGTGTAGGTGAAGCTGCCCGTGACACGCACCAGCTGGCTGGGGGCCAGCGTGGGCACGGGCGACCCCGACAGCGCTACGGGCGAGGCCGCGCTGGTGGGCCGTGGCGCTGGCGCGGTGGCATTGGCCGGGGCTGGCGTCGCTGCGCCGGTGGCGTTGGCCGCAGGCGTGCCCACCGCCACGGTGGGCAGGGCAATCGGCGGCAGGGCGGTGGGGGTGGCGGCGGGTGCGCCGGGCAACCCCAGGCTACACGCGCCCAGCAGCAGGGCGAACAAAGCGCCCAGCAGGGTTGGCATCAAACGGCGGGACGATGTATTCACGGAAATCCTTTCCATCGTGCAAACATTGCAAGCAACAAGGGCGCACACCAGGCTCGCCCCTACGCCATTGCAGGTTGTGTGAGTGCTTGTAATGTCGTACCTTAACCGTCTCACATCTGCGTACCCCTCGTGTACGTGCTTCTGGTACGCTGGTGGTTGAAAAGCTACCTCCGTTTAGCCAGGAGCATCACGATGGCTGCGCGAGCCCCACTTACCCAAGCCGAGAAGGAGCGTGTGTATACCGAGAAACTGCGTGGGCGTTCCCTCACCGCCATTGCTGCCGACCTTGGCTGTGCGCTCGCCACGGCCCGCAAGTGGTGGCGCGTTGCCCGTGACCATGGGCGCACCGCGTTCCAGCAGCCGCGGCGTGGACGCGCCCCCACGGGCGTCCTCAGTCGCTTCGCACCCCAGGTCACGCAACGTGCCCTAGCCCTGAAACGGGCGCATCCGCGCTGGGGGCCTGACCGTGTCCTCGCCGATCTGCGCCATGACGCCGTGGTGGCCGGACTGCCGTTGCCGACCCGATCGCGCTTAGCCTTGTTGTTCAAAACCGTGTGCCCCGATCTGGTCGCCACCCCCCGTCCCCACCCCCCACCGCCCCCAGCACCAGCGCCAGTGACCGCCGTCCACGAGTGTTGGCAACTCGATATGCAGGACACGCTTCCCTTGGCCGATGGGCGTCAGGCGACGATCTGCACCATCCGGGATCCGGTCGGGGCCGCCATCCTGATGGCGCGAGCGTTTGATGTGACCGATGGTGACCGCACCCGTCGGCTCACCTGGCAGGAGGTGCGCGAGGTCATCCGCAGCACGTGTTCGCGGTGGGCTACCCTCCCCGATGCTATTCAGACCGATCACGAAGTGTGTCTCGGTGGCCATCCGACCGACCCAGCACCGGGGCGGCTGACCCTGTGGTTGGTGGGGCTGGGTGTGCGCCATGTCTTCATCCGTCCCCATACACCCACCGACCAGGCCCATGTCGAACGCAGCCATCGCACCCTTGATGGCTTTGTGGGCTTGCCCGACCCACGCCTCGATGTGGCCGAACTCCAGCACCGCCTCGACACCGAACGGGATCTCCATAACCAGGTGTTTGCGTCGCGGGCGCGTGACTGTAGCGGGCGTCCCCCCCTCGTGGCCCATCCTGAACTGCTCCATGCGCGTCGCCCCTATCGGCTGGAATGGGAGCGCCAGCTGTTTGATGAACAGCGCGTCTATGCCTATGTGGCTACCATCCCATTGACCCGCAAAGTGAGTTGCACGGGGCAACTCACACTTGGGGGTAAGGTATACTCCGTAGGCCGTCGCTATCGGCACCATCTGGTGACGGTGCAAGGTGATGCGATGACCCGTGAATGGGTCGTGAGCGTGGCTGAGGGGACGGTGGTCAAACGCATGCCCATGCTCGAGATGGATAGCACCACACTCACCGGCATCCCAGACAACCCAACCGCGCAGCTGCCCCCCATCCAATTGACCCTGCCGCTTGCGGCGTAAATGCCGGGGTATGGGGAACACAAGACGACTCAGGTACGACATTACAAGCACTCACA
>JALONX010000924.1 GCA_025454695.1 Chloroflexaceae bacterium | reverse complement strand
CTTCCCCTGGGCAATCAGGGCAGCAAGTTCGGCCTGGGGGAGGTTTACCGCAGGGCGCTCGTTCTCGGGTTGCGACTGGGCCATAGCGTGTCCTTGATCACAGGGTGGTGGAGGTGGTAGCGAACAATGAGGCGAAACCAGGCCTCGCTTCTACAAACGTTTCACAACAATGTGTTTCGCACGGAATAGTTCAACCAGTGGTGTCTTTCTGTCGGAGTATTTTAGCATAACTACCGACTCTGTGCAGAATCCTTGGAGAACCGAGAACCGATCATGGGCCGCGTGGGCAGGTTTTGTTTTCTCTTCATCCGCAGATTACACAGATTACACAGATTGGAAACAACCTCATCTGCGTAATCTGTGTAATCTGTGGATGATTACAAACGCTGCTCTGGCACCGTGAGCGATGAACCTCGCTCATCGTTCCTCGTTTCTCGTTACTCAAGCTCGCCCAGCACACTCCGGCCAATCACCATGCGCAGAATCTCCGAGGTGCCTTCACCAATCGTCAGCAGGCGTGTGTCGCGGTAGAGCCGTTCTACCGGGTATTCCTGGCTATAGCCGTAGCCGCCGAACACCTGAATCGCGTCGCGACAGATCTTTTCTGAGACTTCGGAGGCGTAGAGCTTGGCTACTGCCGCCTCTTTGCTGAAGGGGCGGCCTTGATCTTTCAGCCAGGCGGCTTTGTAGACCATCAGGCGGGAAGTTTCCAGACCAACTTCCATGTCGGCAATCATGTTCGAGACCGACTGGTAGGAGCCGATGGGCTTGCCAAAGGCCTCCCGTTCGCGGGCATAGCTCACCGCAGCTTCATAGGCGGCCTGGGCCAGCCCCACACACATCGCCCCAATGCTCACCCGCCCGCCATCGAGCACCTGCAAGAACTGGGTGAAACCCCGGCCCCGCTCGCCCAGCAGGTTCTCCTTCGGCACCCGCACATTGTCGAGGCTAATGGCGGTGCTGACGGAGCCGCGCAGGCCCATTTTCGGCTCGTGTTTGCCAAAACTCATGCCGGGTGTGCCGCCGGGCACAATAATGGCGCTGATGCCCCGTTTGCCCCGCTCCTTGTCCGTCACCGCTGTCACAATAATGTGGCCAGCCATGGGCGCATTGGTGATCCACATTTTGCTGCCGTTAATCACCCACTGGTTGCCTTCAAGCACGGCGCTAGTGCGGGTGGCCCCGGCGTCGCTGCCCGCGTGCGGCTCGGTGAGTCCAAAGGCGGCCATGTAGGCACCCTCGGCGGCGGGCTTGAGAAAGCGCTCCTTCTGCTCGGCGCTGCCAAACATGGCGATGGGAGCGGAACCCAGGCCCATGTGGGCGGCATAGGCCAGGGCCGTCGAGCCGCAGGCCCGAGCCACCTCCTCCACTGCAATCGCCGCGCTGATGCTATCAACACCTGCGCCGCCAAATTCTTCGGGGAAGGGCAGGCCCATCAGCCCCAGCTGGCCCATCTTGCGGAAGACCTCGGCGGGAAACTCGCCGGTCTCGTCTACGTGGCGGGCGCGGGGGGCAATCTCCTTTTCGGCAAACTCACGCACGGTGGAACGAATAACCTGTTGTTCTTCAGTTACATCAAAAAACATACACGCGCTCCCTACGCTAAACTCCTCCATCTTTGGTACATGTAGTATACCACCGCGTTAGCACCAGAGTGTGCCGCACGCGAGAAGCGTCGGCGCGAGTATCCAAAAGACGTTTGCTTACGGTATAATCAGGATGGAGAAACGGCGGGAAACTGGACATTGGGCAGCGTGGCGGCTGAGCTGGAAGGTTTTCACACTCCCTAATGCGGTGCTTGCATTGGTGGCGTTGCCTGAACCGCAACGCAGATCAATGTTTACCTTGGAGTGCCACAACATCTTGTGGCGCTACGATGGAGATCCATAGGATGTCAATGTCGGGGCGTCTCTACATTGGATTCGTTGCTGCTACGATGAATAGCAACGCTTGCAACATGCAGATTTACATGTCGTCGGCAACGCTGGGGTACGCAGGGGCGCTGTGTTGGCGCCCAGCAGTGGGAACCACGCCCCATCGAGGATGAAGCCAACGTTGACCAGCGCCGGGCAGCCGTGGGCCTGGAGCCACTGGCCCAGTATCGCCAGCAGGTGAACCGCATGTGCCCGTAGGCTGGGTCAACTCCGTTCCAACACCCCAATGGAGCGGAGGTAGGAAAGGCTGGCGGCATACTGGTGGTCTTCGTAGAAAACGATGGTGGCTTCGTCGGCCCCGCGTTCCCAGGGTGTGCGCCAGTCGTCGTCGGCGGTGCGCAGGTTCTGGGCCATAATGCGCAGGGCAGGCAGCACGGCCCGAATATCGCGGGGGCCGTAGCCCTGCCACCATGCGTCGGTCAGCAGGCGGATGTGGCGGGCGCTGTGGGAGACCAGTTCGATGTGGCACAACACCTGGGGTGCAATGCGGGCAATCGTTTCAAACAGGGGCCGAAACTCCACGCCGCCCTCGCCCAGGGCACAGCGCACCAGCCGGTAGCCTTCGTCCGAAGGGTAGACCAGGTAGTCGGAAAGATGCACATTGCGCAGGTAGGGCGCAACCGCCCGCAGCGCTGTCAGCGGTTCTTCGGCCACCATCAGCCCATTCACCGTGTCGAAGGTGATGCCGATATGCTGGCCGCCGACCTCCTCACAGACCCGGATCAGGTCGTCGCTGGTGGCATCCTGGTGATTTTCCACCGCCAGGCAGATGTTGTGGTGTTCGGCCAGCGGGCGCAGGGCGCGCAATCGGTCAATCATCTCGCTGAGTTGAGCTTCCCAGCCGCCGGGCACCATGTGGCGGTTGCCCTCGTAAACTTCGCTGAGCAGCACCCGCACCACCCGCGCCCCCAGGGCGGCGGCAGCCGGGATATGGGCCTCCAGCGTGGGCACATCTACCACCCCGCTGTCAAGCACCGGGGTGAGGCTGTGGGTTGCCAGCCGGGTGCGCAGCGCCACCAGTCGCTGGCTGCTTAGATCCGGCAGCAGGGCGAAGGGGATGGCCACGCCCTGCAAGCCCGCCCGGCTGGCCAGGGTCAGCAGGCCTTCCACATCCATCGGCTGCGAGACCATGCGGCTGGTGCCGCGCCCCACAAAGCCGCAGCGATAACTGAAACTTAGCGCCGAAAGACCGATCCGCATCGCAACCCAACTCCTGGCTCACCTGCCGCAATATACAACAGCGCCAGCCTGTGGCGCAGGCCGACTGAGGACGAAGGGTGTACCGTGCGGCGTGGGAATTTAATCTTT
>JALONX010000251.1 GCA_025454695.1 Chloroflexaceae bacterium | reverse complement strand
TAGCACTTTATGCACAGAATTTGAACAGTTTTTCGCGCAATTTTATGAACATCTTTTAACGCAGCTTTTGCTTGCAATACTCATAAAATCAGCGTTTTTTGCTTTTCTAATGCGAGAAATTGATATATGTTGCGACGAAAACTTGATTGCCTACCGAAGACAAAAAAGGGCAAGGGTGTGCAAGTATTTTGCACACCCCTGCCTCTTTCAACCATAAGGGACTACGCTGTAGATTTTCCCCAGGTATGGGCATCAATAATCTGGCCAGTCTGGCCCCGCCCGCCCTGGGCCGCCAGGGCCACTGCCGCCGCCGTCACCACCTCGGGCGACATGAGGCCCTGGGTTACCTCGGGCACGGTGGCCCGCACCAGGCGCGTGTCGGCAAAGCCGCCGGGGTGAATGGCATTTACGTTGATACCATAGCGGCGCAGGTCTTTCGCTAGCACCCTGGTTAGCCCTTCCACACCATATTTAGCAGCGGTGTAGGCGGCAAAACCAGGGGTGATAATCCGCTCCAGCGGTGCGCCAAGGTTAATGATATTGCCCTGACCGTTGCTGATCATACCCGGCAGCACCGCCCGCGTCACCAGAAAGGTGCCTTTAAGCAGCGTGTTGACCACACCATCCCACTGGGCTTCGTCCATCTCCTGCACTGGCCCGCGAAAGCCCACCCCGGCGCTGTTCACTAGCACATGGATGGGGCCAAAGGTGGCCTGAGTCTGTGCAACCAGGGCCTCAACCTGTGCAGCCACCTGCACATCGGCGACAATGGCCTTTGCTCGCTGTCCCATTTCTTCAATCAGCCATGCAGTTTCGGCAATTTCGTCGTCACTGCGAGCCGCCACCACCACCGCCGCCCCTTCACGGGCGTAGGCCAGGGCAATTGCCCGCCCCAGGCCCCGCCCACCGCCAGTTATCAACGCTGTTTTGTTTGCCAGTTGCATGGTTGTTTTTGGTAAGAACCAAGAACCGGGCCTGCCCCGAGCGTAGCCGAGGGGAACCGAGAACCAACTGCGTGAAACGTGAAACGTAAAACGTACTGCGTACTGCGTGAAACGTGAAACGTACTGCGTGCTGCGTAAATCTGCAATCGGTTCTTGGTTCTGAGTTCTCTCAATCGTCAAGCGTCACTCGTCACTCGTCCGGCTTCGGTCTCCGGTCTCCGGTCAATCTACATCTGCCGCTCGATCACAAATGCCGTCAGATCAATCAGTGCCCGTTTGGCTGGTGAAGCCGGGAAATGCTGCAAATGGTTGATAGCCCGCTGGCCGTAGGCCCGTGCATCGGCCAGGGCTGCCGCCACCCCGCCCCGATCCAGCACTTCGGCCAGGGCCTGCTGCACCGCTGCCTCACTTGGTTGCTCATGCACAATCTGCTGGAGCAGCGGGCTGCCGCCACGGGCCACCGCATAGATCAGCGGGAGCGTGATGGTGCCCTGGCGCAAGTCGTTGCCTGCCGGTTTGCCCAGGGTGCGCTCGTCGCCCACAAAATCCAGCACGTCGTCTATAATCTGGAAAGCCAGGCCAAGATCATAGCCATAGCGCCCCATGGTCTCAATCGCCTCAGGGCTGCCCTGCGTGGCGGTGATACCCGCCTTGCAGGCCGCTTCAAACAGTGTGGCTGTCTTGGCACCGGTTTTGTAGAGATACTGGCGCTCGGCTTCAGCAAATGGGGCCACCTGCATCACCGGGCTAAGCTCACCTTCCACAATCGTCTGCACAGCCTGGGCATAAAAGGCAATGATGCGCGGGTCGGGGCTGAGGGCCATTTCGCCCGCCGCCAGCGCAAAGAAGTAGTCGCCCACCATCAACGCTACGTCATCATCCCAACGGGCATGCACCGTCATACGCCCGCGCCGCTGGTTGGCCTTGTCCACCAGGTCGTCATGCACCAGCGATGCGGCGTGGATCAGTTCTGCCGCCGCCGCCGGATGGATCACCCGTTCCAGGCTGTAGTTGCCCAGGCGGCCCGCCAACAGGGCCAGCGCCGCTCGCAGCCGTTTGCCGCCAGCCCGCACGGTATACTCGCTGGCGGCAGCAATCAGCGGCGAGCGCGAGTTGGTGCGTTGCAGCAGCAGGCTCTCCACCGCCGCCATGTCGTCGTGCAGGTGGGCATAGCTCAAAATCGCGCTGAGCGACGCTGGCAGCGCCACATGCTCGGCCACAGCGGCTGGAGTTGCCACGCGACTATCATAGAGGTGTGGCCCCTGAGTAGCGATAGTGGGAACAGATACAGGTGAGGTTGTCATCGGGCTGCTCCTTTGTACGGTCTGGCGGCAAAGCGAACAACAGCCACTAGCACGGCTCTGTTCCCCGCTGCCCGAGCGACGCATAGTTTGTGATAAATATCACTAGCAATGGTACCACGTCTATTTCGTTTGTCAATAGCCTTGCTGGTGGATAAAGCCCCCAGCAACGGCCACTTTTACTCCCATTACGACAATGATGAACACGTTCAATCATTCGCTAGCTCTATTGTAGCACAGGATAAGGCAATATTTGTGACAATTTTCGCGTGAATTTGAACGTGTTCAATCAAGCTGAGAGTTGACTTCGTGGTTATACACATTCACGGTGGCCAGCCGCGCCGAAGGCTTGAAGGGCCGCAGCCGCTCCCACACCCACACCCGCACCGAAGCTGGACGTTGCCCTGGTTCTACGCCAGCATGTGCAGCACTGGTGCGAGTATCGTGTATAATTTGAGCCGGGTTGGGCCTAAAATCGGCCCTGCCCCATACATCCTCTTTTTCGATAGTTACGTATTCTTGTATACAGGCGGTAGTGCAACCGCACGAGGTTAGCCTTGTTCAGCTCACAGCAGCGCGGCGATACATCTCAGCAGAGCGATGAAACGCTGATGGCTATGGTCGCCACGGGCGACCGGCTGGCCCTTGAACAATTGTATGACCGGTATGCGCGCACGGTGTATGGTCTGGCGCTGCGCATGCTGGCGAATGCCGAACACGCCGAAGATGTGGTGCAGGAAACCTTCTGGCGCGTCTGGCGGCGGGGGGCCACATTTCAGGCCGGTCAGGGTCAGTTCGCTGGTTGGCTTTTTGGGATCGCCCATAATCTCTGCATTGATGACCTGCGGCGGCGGCGAGTCCGCCCCACAGTGGTGTACGAAGGCCAGGATCCGACCCTGCTGCATGAACTGCCTGACGGGCAGCAGGATGTGGATACACTGACATGGCAAAATGAGCAGCGTCGCCTGATTGTGGAGGCACTCCGCGATTTGCCCCACGACCAGCGACAGGTGATTGAACTGGCCTATTTTAGCGGCTTATCGCAACGGGAGATCGCGGAACATTTGCAAGACCCACTTGGCACCGTCAAAACCAGGGCCAGGTTGGCATTGCAAAAACTGAAACACCTGCTTCAAGCGCAGGGGATCGGTCTGGAAGACCGCTAGAAGACTGAGCAGCATGAACGCAAACGACCACCCTTTCAACCACGACTTGCTTGCTGCCTATGCCCTTGGAATGCTCGATGTTGAGGAGTTCCGGCAAGTAGACGAGCTTATCGCCCGTTCGCCCGAGGCCCGTGCTGAACTGAAGAGCCTGCGCGAGGTGGTGGCCCTGTTGCCCCACGCTGCCCAGCCGGTAGAACCGCCCGAGCGGGTGCGCCAGGGGCTGTTTGCCCGCATCGAGGCCAGCCAGCCCAACACCACGCCGGTACACACACCACGCCCCGCTGCCACCGCTGCTGCCATTCCAGCAGCCTCGCTGCCCTGGTACAGCTCACGCCGTTTTGCCAGTGCCGCCCTGGGCCTGCTGGCAGCCCTGGTGCTGGCCCTCGGCGGCCTCACGGTGTCGCTGCAAAACAGTGTGGCCAGCCTGAGCCAGACGAATCAGGAGCTGACGGCTAGCCTGGCTCAGGCCCGCCAGTCGCTGGCGGATACGCAGGCGGCGCAGCAGGCCTTTGCTAGCCAGTTGCAAACCAGCCAGACGACAATTGCTGACCTCACCAGCCGCATAGAACAGAGCCAGCGCGACGTGGCCGCCCTGAACGAGGAGCTGAATAAAGACCGCCGCGTGTTTGCCTTTGTGACCGGGCCGGGCGTGGCCACCCGTGAACTGGCCGCACTTAACACCAGCAGCCCGGCTCGGGGCGAGATGTACATGTACCCCGGTAACACCGAGGCGGTGGTGCTCTTCCGTGGGCTGATGCCGTTGCAATCCGGGCAGGTCTACCAGTTCTGGCTGGCCAACAACGACGGCAAAATTCCGGCGGGCGATCCGGTGACGGTTGGCCCTGATGGGCTTGCCCGGCTGGTGTTGCAGGCCCCGCGTGAGGTCAATGCCTACAGTCAGGTGATGCTGACAATTGAAAACGCTGGCAGCGCCCCGCAGCCCACCCCGCAGATCGTGCTGGAAGGCTCGTTGTAAGATTTCACCGCGGAGGTCGCGGAGGTCGCGAAGGTCTGAAAGGGTTAGTAGGAATGTGCAACGGGCCGCAGGATAACGCTCCTGCGGCCCGTTGCGTTTGCCCGCTGTGTGCAGCGTCACAAGCCTTACCCAGCATAGAATGGAAGGCTACAATAGTCCATTCAGCAAGGCATCGCGGGCAGCTACCAGTTCTGGCCGCTGGCGGTCACGGCTGCGGTAGGCCAGCCAGAGGTCGTTCGTCACGGGCGACGTGGGCAACCAGAGCGATTGCATGCGGCCTGCCGCAAGCAGCGGCGCACACAGGTAGCTGGGCAGCACGCTTAAACCGAGGCCAGCCGCGACCGCCTCTGCCAGCACCTGCAAATCGGGGATCACCAGCCGTGGCTCAAGGGTGGGCCGGGTGCCAAAGCACTGCCGCCAGAAGCGCCGGATGATCGGCAGATCGCGGGCATAGCTCACCCAGGCCTGCCCCAAGGCCCACCGCTCCAGCGTGGCCCGTTCCTCCGCCGTGGCGGGCTGCACCAGCGGCGGCACCAGTTCCACGCTCGCTACCAGTACAAACGACTCCTCAGCCAGTTTGCGATACTCCAGTTCGCGCATGTTGAGCCGCTCGGTGGCAATCACCAGATCAAGCTCACCCGCCCGCAAGGCTTCAAGCAGCGCATAGGCCTGGCCAAACTGTGCCCACAGCCGCACGGGGGCCTGCGCCAGTGCCCCCAGCGCCACCGCACTGAAATATTCGCGGGGCGTGCCGAGGCGCACCTCCGGTAACGCCGTCGCTTCCCTCCGCCGGAGACTCAGCGAGACCCGATCCAGCGTTTCGAGGGCAGCAACAACCTGATTGTAGAGGGTGGTGCCCTGGGCGGTAGGCACCATGCGGCGGGCAGTGCGGGTGAAGAGCGGTGCGCCAACCACCGCTTCAAGCGCGGCCAGGTGCTGCGTCATCGCCGGTTGGGTCAGGTTGCGCTCCTCGGCGGCCCCCGTCACGGTTCCTACGCGATAGATGGCGAGAAAACTGCGATACCAGTCGTAGTCAACCATAAAAATTTTTATTGCTTTCGCTTATTTCCTGAATTGGAATTATCGCTCTTCATGCAGTATGCTGTCAACATCGGTGTTGAGCAAGCAGCTCGGCACAACAGCACACAACGAGGAGACAGACCCGTGAAGAAGATGTTGATTGCACTCACCAGCCATGGTCAACTGGGCAACACTGGCCGTAGCACCGGCTTCTATCTGCCCGAAGCCGCCCATCCCTACCATGTATTTGTGTCCGCTGGCTACAGTGTGGATTTTGTCAGTCCGCAGGGCGGCACACCGCCAATGGACGGCGTCAACCGCGAAGACCCAATTCAGGCGGCATTTCTCGATGACGCCACGGCCATGGCCAAAGTGCGGGCGACCCTGCGGCCCGATCAGGTGCAGGCGGACGAGTATGAGGCCATCTTCTACGCTGGCGGCCACGGCGTGATGTGGGATTTCCCCCAGAACGAGCGCCTGGCCAAGCTGGCAGCCCAGATTTACGAAGAGGATGGTGTGGTGGCAGCGGTGTGCCACGGGCCAGCCGGTCTGGTGAATATTCGGCTGAGCGATGGGCGCTATCTGGTGGCAGGTAAAACCGTTTCGACCTTTACCAACGAGGAAGAAGCCGCCGTGGGCTTAACCAAGGTTGTGCCCTTTCTGCTTGAAACGGCGCTTGCCGCGCGAGGGGCGACCATCACCAAAGCCGCCAACTTCCAGGCCCATGTGGCCGTGAGCGAGCGCCTGGTGACCGGGCAAAACCCGGCCTCTGCCACTGGCGTTGCCGAAGCGGTGGTTGCGGTGCTGGCCCAGCGGGCAGTAGTAGCGTAAGGAGCGTCCACCGCCGAGGACGCCGAGATTTTTCTTTTACCGCCGAGACGCAGAGGACGCCGAGGAGGGAATTGAGCATGAGAGCTGAGACGAAAAATGATAAGAGGCGTCTAATCGCTCAGCTCCACTCGCTCATTGCTCGTTTCCTTTGCGTTCCTGGCGTTCTTCGCGGTTAACTTCCGACTCTCCGCGTGCTTCGCGTCCTCGGCGGTGAACTACAAAATAACTGGAAAGAGCGCGTCCAGCAGCCCTAATGCCGTGTCGTCGCATGAAAGATCACCAGTGGCCCGTAGGTCGGCGGGGGCGCGGTAGCCGAGCAGCAGTTGGGCCAGGCCAGCGAGACTTAGCTGCCGCAGGCGCACATCGGCGCTGCTGTTTCCTTCCACCACTCGCAGCTGGCCATTGCCACAGGCCAGGCCCCAGCGTTCCTCGGCTAGCTCCAGTTGCACCAGCCCCTGCCAGCCAGCATAGCGCGACTGGGCCAGCCGCACGGTAAACGCTGGCAGCAGTTGGCGCAGCGCCTCGCCCACATCCACCACGCCCGCCAGCGGCACAACCGCTGTGCCCTGAGCAGTTGGGGCGCGCACCTGGGCCACCCCGCCCCGGTGCAGGGCGGCCTGGGCCACGGGATGGGCCAGCGGCAGGCTCAGGCGCTGCCCATCGCGCCCGGTGTGCGGTGGCAAGGCCTCAAGCAGCGAACGGGCAATGCCTGCATCGGCGGCGGCAGCTTCGGCCACGGGTTGCCCCGGTGCCACGCGAATATAGCCCAACACCCGCCCCAAACTATCTTCCAACACCCGAAATGAGTTTGCCTCGGCCAGCAGCCAGCGCCATTCCGCCCGGCTGCGCACCTGGTGCAGTGGCACACGGACGTAGCTGTGTTCATACAGCGCCGCCAGGTCGTCCAGATCGTCAGGTTGAGCGGGGCGCAAGTACACGCATGGCCCAACCGGCCTGGTGGGTAACACCAGCTCAGTTGCCATGTGGTAAGGCGCAAACCCGATTGGCCCGAAGCGCCCCACATCACCGTGCAGACTCACAAACGGCAGCCCTTCGCCGGTCAGCGTTTCCAGGCACGCCCCCAGTAGCGCTTCCCAGGTGCTTACGTCCTCGATGAGCATTTCAAAAGCAGCCAGGTGGCCCCATTCCAGCGTCGCCGGGCCAAGTTGCCGCCGTTCGTGCCGCAGCAAGGCCCAGCCTGCCAGGTGATTGCCCCTTCGTGCAATCAGGGTACAATGGGGGCGATGGCGCGGATGACCGAGTTGCCATTGCAACAGCTGGCCCTGTTCCTGCAATCCATGCTGCTGAAAATGTCGCTGAAGGACGGCAAGGTCTGCCTCCGTGGCAGGCCGCATCGTCAAATTGTTGTGGTCGTGTGACATACTGCAATGAAAGGCGGGCTGTTGAAGTTTTACTTTTTAATCCAGACACGCGGTGCCGCCCTGGCTATTTGCTCGCCGTAGCCCTAAAGGGCGCGGCTCTGATGTGCGAAGCCCGCCTGCGCGGGCTATACCGGATGTAATTTTTAATCTTCATAAGCGTGTTGTTCCGATGGGTGTCCGGATTATTTTGTAAAGACTCATAAGCGTGTTGCTCTAGAAATATCAGGAAACTTTTCGAACAGACTAATTATTACAATTTAAGGCAAACTTTGTGTCCTCTGTGTCCTCTGTGGCTAAAACGCGAGAATAATATGTTACTTGTGGTGACGCCCAATCCGGCTCTTGATCGTACCATGGTTTTCGAGAACTTGCGGCTGGGGGCGGTGCTGCGCACCAACCATGTGCTGGTGGCTGCCGGGGGCAAGGGGCTGAACGTGGCGCGGGCCACCCACAGCCTGGGCCAGGCGGTGCATGTGTGTGGGCCGCTCGGCGGACTCACGGGCCAGCTGGTGGCCCAACACGCCGCTGCCGAAGGAATTGCGGCCACATGGCACTGGTACAACGGCGAAACCCGCACCTGCGTTTTGCTGATTGACCCCGCAGCCCGCGATGCGACCGCCCTCAACGAGGCCGGGCCAGACCTGGACGAACCCACATGGCAGGGCTTTGTGCAAACGGTGGCCACAACCGCTATGCAGGTGAATGCTGGACTCGTGGCCATTTCCGGCAGCCTGCCCCCTGGCCCGCCACCGCAAGCCATGGGCGAACTGATTCGGCTGTTGCACAAAGGGGGCCAGCGGGTGCTGGTAGACAGCAGCGGCCCGGCCCTGACGGCGGCAATCGCGGCCCGCCCCTTTGCCATCAAGGTGAACGGCGCAGAACTGGGAGCGGCCCTGCACATGGCAGTTGAAACGGAACAGCAGGCAATGGCGGCATTGGGCCTGCTGCGCAAGCAGGGCGTTGCTATTGCAATGGTCTCGTTGGGGGCACGCGGGGCGATTGGCTGCGATGAAAGCGGCTGCTACCATGCCCTGCCGCCAGCGGTTAAGATTGTCAGCACCATCGGTAGCGGCGACTCGTTGCTGGCCGGGCTGGCCACCGGCTTGCTGCGGGGCGAGGGGCTGGCCGAGGCATTGCGGCTGGGCGTGGCATGCGGCACCGCCGACGCGCTCACCATCGGCGGCGGACTGCTTGACATGGCGACGGTGGAACTGGTTGGCGACCTTG
>JALONX010000250.1 GCA_025454695.1 Chloroflexaceae bacterium | reverse complement strand
ACAATCGGTTGGCGGGGGCCATTTTGCAGTTCGTCGGTGTCGTACAGGTCAAGCATGGGCAGAAACTCGGTGTTGCCGTTGGGCGTGGATTGGTAGCTGTTGGAAGCCCAACGCCACTGGCTGCTGTGGCCCACAAAGGTGACCAGGCCAGCCCCGCCGCTGAGAGCGGCCTTCACCCGGCTGTAAGCGCGGGCCGCGTCTCGGTCGCGCCAGGGCTGCTCTGCCGGGGCCTCCGGGTCGAAGTAAATCCGCTCGCTCAGCATGCCAGCAGGCAGATGGGTCGTGCCAGCGTCGGCGATCTTTACAAAATCTCCGGCGGAGTCGTTGTTGTCGGCTACAGTCAGCGCCCGCCCACGCCAACTCTGGCCAGCCGGTGCCCGCTCGTAGGCCAGAATTTTGTTCACCAGCACCTGCACATCGTTGGCATCACGAGCGGGCAGGCGGCCCAGGGCCAGGTCGGGCAGCTTGTCATCCAGCGGGCTGTCGCCGTCTAGCTGGACATAACAATTCTCGCATGCAGTTTCACCCAGCCAGAAGTCCACATCGGCCAGGTAGGGCGGAATGTGGTTGGGGTTGTTGCGCCCCAGGTAGTTGCGCGGGTCGGAGGTGCCGATGCCCACCAGCGCCACCGCCTGGGGTTTAGTGGCCCATGTGCCCACGGCGTAGCGCAAAAAGTTGCGAATAGCGTCGGGGCTAACCATGCCCCAACTCCAGTTATCGTAAATCGCTTCAACCGGCACCACCTGCACGCTGTAGCCCTGGCTGCGGCGCTGGGCCACCAGCGGCTCTAGCGCCTGCTGAAAGGCTGCCGGAGCAATGTAGAGCGCCTGCACGTTGAGTGCTGCGGCTAGATCCACCGGCTGGTGCGCCCGTAACTCGGGCGTGTGCATGCTGCCAGGGCCAGCCAGCAGGTAAGCGCGGTCGCCCGTGTCCTCGAACGTGGCCGCAACGCCAGTCAGCAGCACTGGCTGGCGCGGGTCAGAAATGTCGTACAGGGCCGCATCGGCGGGCAGGTTGCTCAGCTGGTAGCGCCATGTGCCCCCAACGCCCGTGAAGGCTGCGCCGCGCTCGCCCAGGTCGAGACTCACCGGGAATTCCCAGTGTACGCTATCCAGCAGCAGGTCGCGAATCGCACTGCCCGGCAGCAGCGCAACGCTGGCGGTGGCAGCACTGTTGCTCAGGCTAAAGTTCTGCGTCCAGTTCTGGCCCTGCTGGCTGGTGGAGACAATGGCCGTTTGCTCGGCCCCGCCCATGCTCATGCGCAGGCTGTGCTGGCCGGTGCTAAAGCTCGCCCCGTTGAGCGTCAGGTTTACTGGCCCGCCTGCGGCAGGCAGCGTCAGCGCCGGGGTGATAACGGTGGTGGCGGGCGTGCCGTTGGGCACCGCCTGCAAATTGAAGGCAAACCAGTGGTCGCCATCGGGGCCGCTGGTGGTGGAATCGTAGCGGGTGTTGTTGCGCCAGGTGCCCCGCTGCAGGGCCGTGTTGCGGAGCGCCGCCCCGCCGGGGGCCACGCTGCGGCTGGCCATGCGCAGGCCGGGGGCGGCATCAAGCGTGAGCCAGTACACGTCGCTGCTGTTCCAGCGGTCGCCCGGTTCGGGAGCGTAAAAACGCAGTTCCAGGCTATTGCCGCTGCCACGCACGTCCAGCGGCACCTCAGCGCCCTTCCACCAGAGCCGTAGCCGCGCTGCGTCGAGTGTGGCCGGGTTTAGCCCGGCAGCGGCCAGGGCGGCGGCCTGCACCCGCTGGATGCCCGCCTGCGTTACCACGATTTTAGTGGCAGGCGCAGCAGCCCGACCGTTGGGAGCGGGCGGCGTCGCCGTCAGTGTCACGCCATCAGCTGCGGTGGGCGGCGTGGCGTTCGGGTCGAAGAGTCGCGCTCCGGGCACAAAAGCTTCAATCGCGCTGCTGGCCAGGGTTTGCCCATTTTGCTGGAAGATCGGCGAGACGGCCAGCACCACCACCCGCTGGCCCTGCATGCGCCCGTCGCGTAGCACGGTCACAGCAGCATCTGGCAGCGCAACTAGGGTGGCGGCTGGCTCACGCATGCGCAGGCCGGTTTCTGGTGGGGCGGGCTGGGGGGCCGCTGGCACGGCACCAGTCCAGGGTTGGCTTGCAACCGTTAGTTGCGGCACCACTGCCGCCCCATCAGGAAGGGTGAGCGCCACCTGCTGCACTGGCAGTAGCGCACCGCCAAGCGTGCCGCTGGGCCAGCCAGCAACGGCGGGCGCACCACTTGCATCGGGCTGGACACTGCCGCGCCATGTGAGGCGCACACCGGCGGACTCATTGGTGGCCAGAAATGGCTCTTCAGGCGGGGGAACCTGGGCGAAGGCGGTGGACGAGGCCAGCAGGCAGACACAAAAACCAAGCAAGACGAAAGCGCGATGCATGTTGTTCATACCTTTACCTGACACACCAGCGGGCCACACTGCATGGTGCAGGTGGCCCGCTGGCCATAGTATCCGACGTGAGTTAGGAGCTGCGGCGGCGCAGCAGCAGGCTAGCCAGCATCAGCACGAAGCCCAACGCCAGCAGCGCCAGCGGGTTCGTGCCACTTCCGTCGCCAGTAGGCGGCAGGACGCGCGGCGGCGGCACGGGCGTGGGTGTGGCTGGCGGCACGGCGGTTGTGGTTGGCGGCACGGGGCTGGGCGTCGTCTGCGAAATGGCGCGGCACTCTTCCATCGAAACCGTGATAGTCGAGGTGTTATTGCTCTGATCGCGGTCGTTGGAGCTTGTGGTGCCCGTGGCGGTGTTGGTTACCTGCGCCGGATTCGACACCCGCGTTGCCCGCACCTGAATTTGAATCGTGATCACATCGCCGGGGTTGACCGTGCCCAGGTCGGCCTGCACCCGGTTGCCAACAGCGTTGATCCCGCCACGGCTGGTGGAGAAGCCCACCACTTCAAACGGCGGCGGGACATCGTCAACCACCACCACATCGCGGGCGGGGGCGTTGCCCTGGTTCGTCACCGTAATGGTGAAGGTCACAATATCGCCAACGCAGGCTTTGGTGAAGCCGGTTTTCACCACCACCAGGTCAGGGCGACCGCCGCCAGTATCGGGGGGCGGAGGTGGTGGGGTCGCATTCGGGGGTAGCGTTGGTGTGGCAGCGGGCGGTGTCGTTGGTGTTGCCCCAGGCGGGGGCGTGTTCGTCGGCGGCACTGGCGTGCGAGTCGGCGGTTCAGCCGTATCCGTAAGATTCGCAAGCGGAGCGGCGTAACTTTGCTGGATACCAACTGGCATAATTGCAACAAGGGCCAGAGCGAAGCCAGCAACAAACAAAAGGGAGCGAACCAGCGACAGTTTCATAAGCACTACTCCTGGTGCTGCATGTAGCAAGCACAACCGTTGCCCCAGCGTGGGGGCGGGCGTCCTCCTTACCACTGCCTATTATACTCTACAACTGCAACCAGAAACGCCAGGGTCAACACTGGAATAGTGAGCCGTGCTATAATCGTGGAAAGCGGTTATATCCAGAACCAGGAAATGACTTACCGTAGGGAAATGAGGGAAATAAAGGAAATTTAAAAACTGACGCTGTAAACTATTTCCTACATTTCCCCTATTTCCTTTGCCTTCATTCATAGTTCATAATTCATATTTTTGGTGGCGTTTATGCCTTTTGGCGCACACATGTCAATTTCTGGCGGGGTTTCCAAATCCTTTGCCCGTGGCGAACAGGTCGGCATCGAAGTGATGCAGATTTTTAGCAAAAACGACCGCCAGTGGCAGGCCAGCCCCTACACGGCGGACGAAATCGCCGCCTACAAAGCCGAGCAGGCCCGCACCGCCATCGGCCCGGTGGTGGTGCATGATTCCTACTTAATCAACCTGGCTGCCCCTGGCGACGAGTTGTGGGAAAAGTCTATCGCTGCCTTTGCCGATGAGCTGGAGCGCTGCGCCCAGCTGGGCGTTGGCTACATCGTCACTCATCCCGGTGCCCACACCGGCAGCGGCGAAGCAGCCGGGCTGCAACGGGAAGCCGATGCCCTTAACCGCCTGTTTGCCGAGGGTGTGGGCGCGGGTGTGACGGTGCTGTTGGAGACGACCGCCGGGCAGGGTAGTTCGCTTGGCTGGCACTTCGACCACATGGCCCGCCTGTTTGAGTTGGTGCGTTTCCCTGAGCGGCTGGGCCTCTGTGTGGACACATGTCACCTCTTCGCCGCTGGCTACGATATTCGTTCGGAAGAAACCTACAACGCCACCTTTGCGGCCCTGGATGCTGCCGTTGGCCTGAACCATGTGCGGGTGTTTCACCTCAACGACTCGCAGAAAGACCTTGGCAGCCGGGTAGATCGGCACGCCCACATCGGCCAGGGCTGCATCGGCCTGGAAGCGTTTCGGCTGCTGGTGAATGATGCCCGTTTCCAGCGGTTACCGATGATTATTGAAACGCCCAAGGGCAAAGAGATGACCGAGGATGTGGAGAATTTGACTTTGTTGCGCTCGCTTGTACAGCCTTAGGAGTGAATAATGGCTCGACGACGTACCTTCTTCTGGCTTTCGACACTGATCGGAATTGCGGTGCTGGTGTGGCGCTGGCGGCAGCGGCAAATTGAGGACGTACATGTGCCACCGTTTGTAAGCCCGACGGCCCCGCCCGCCGGTCGGAGCAGTGGCTTGCCTGTGGCCCCGGCCAGCCGCCCTGCCGCTGGGTCTGCGCCTGCTGCAACCCCAGCAAGCGGGCCGCGCCGAATTGTCACCCGCGTGCATCGGGGTGCGCCGCCGAGTTCAAATGGTGCGCCTGCCGCCGAGCCAGCCCCGGAAGCCGCTGTCGAGCCAGTAACTCCGGCTGAGCCAGCCGCTCCGCCCGCCAAAGCTGCGCCGACCAGCGAAGAATCTACCAGCGAAGTCGCGCTTGCTGAAGCTATGCCTGCCCCAGAAGAACCAGTTGCTATACAGACTCTGGATATGCCACCCTCACCTGATGCCGTCGCCGCGCCCGCCGCTGGCACAGCTCTTGCCGGGCCGGTGAATATCAACACCGCAGGCGAAGCGGAGTTAATCGCGCTGCCCGGCATTGGCCCGGCGCTGGCAAAGCGCATCATCGCCTACCGCGAAGCCAATGGCCCCTTCGCCAGCGTTGAAGATCTGGTGCATATTCAGGGTATTGGCCCCCGCAATATCAACGACTTTGCGGGGTTGGTGACAGTGTAACGGATGGGAGACCGGAGACGGGAGACCAGGGCCAGGCGATTTTGGATTTTGGATTTTGGATTATTCTCAACCTGCCAACTGCCAACTGCCAACTGTTCCTGGTTCTACTGACATATGCAACGAGCTGAAGACGAACCATTTTTGTTTTCTGGCGATGAACACGGCTGTCTGCTGGTGCATGGCTTTTCTGGCTCGCCGACGGAGATGCGGGGGCTGGGCGAACACTTGCACCGGCAGGGCCGCACCGTGCTTGGCGTGCGGCTGGCTGGCCACGGCAGCACGCCCGAGGCGCTGGCCCAGGTGCGCTGGCGCGACTGGTACGAGACGGTTGAGAAAGGCTACATCAAGCTGCGCCACAGCTGCCGCAACGTGAGCGTGGTCGGCTTTTCGCTTGGCGGGGCGCTCGCTATTCAGTTGGCTCGCCACAAACCCATGCAGCGGTTGGTGTTGCTCTCAACTCTGCTCAGCATTCAAGGCGACTGGCGCATTAACCTGCTTGGCCTGGTGCGCCACTTCAAGCCCTGGTTCTACCCTATGGAGAAAGCCAGCTTTGATGACCCCTTTGTGCGCCAGCGCGTGCGCGAGTTTGACCCCACAGTGAACCTGGATGACCCGGAAGTACAAGAGTTCATCCGCCGTTCGATAAAAATCTCCGTCGGCGCAATTGACGAGATGCGTCAGGCTCTCATTCAAACCAGGGCGGATCTGCCCCATGTGCAGCGTCCCGTGCTGGTGATGCATGGCCGCGAGGATGAAGTGGCCGCCTCCAGCAATGCCGAAGAAATCGTCTCCCGCATTGGCAGCCAGAAGAAGGAACTGGTCTGGTGGGAGCGCACCGGCCACCAGATGCTGGTGGTTGGCCCCCACCGGGAAGCGATTTACGAACGCGTAGCTACGTTTGTGGGCGGTGAACTCGCCCGTACCGTGTGAAACGTGAAACGTGAAGCGTGAAACGTGAAGCGTGAAGCGTGAAACGTGAAGCGTGAAGCGTGAAGCGTGAAGCGTGAAGCGTGAAGCGTGAAGCGTGAAGCGTGAAGCGTGAAGCGTGAAGCGTGAAACGTGATTTTTTAGGACGCAGGACGCAGGACGCAGCGCGCAGCACAATCACACATCACGTTTAACGTTTCCATTCGCCTGCCTGAGTCGCCGCACCAGCGTGAGCAGGCTCACCACGGCCCCGCCCACCAGCAGCGCCAGCGTGCCCACTACCCCCACCAGCACGCCAATCCCCGCAGCTGTTTGCGATGATTTTGGATTTTGGATTTTGGATTTTGGATTTTGAACTGCTACATTAGCACGCGCCGCTGGTTTTCGTTGCCGTTGTCCAGCTTCAGTCTTCGATCTCTGGTCTCCGGTCGTTTGGGCTTCGGTTTCCGGTCTCCCGTCTCCGGTCTGTTGTTTCCTGCTGCCATACATGCTGGCATAAGCATAGGTCAGCTCCCCGCCGATAAACAGTATCTGGCTCATCAGGAAAATCCAGAACAGCAGCAGCATGACGCCACCGACCACGCCGTAGGACGCATAGGCACCGCCCAGCGAGATGATGCTGCCCACGACGAGCTGTTGCACCAGCAAAAACAGCACTGCCGCCACCAGCGCCCCCACCACCACGTCGCGCCAGGCCACGCGGGTGGAGGGTAGCACCTTGTAGAGCAGCATCAGCACCAGCACCAGGATGAGAAACGAGATCAAGAGTTGCAGCAGGTGCCACAGCCATGAGAGGTCGAGCCAACTCGCGCCAATGGTGGTAGTGAAATGTTGTGTCACGGCAATGGTCACATCCAGCGCCAGGCCCGAAAGCATGGAAATGAGCACCAGCAGACCGCAGCCCAGCACCAGGGCAAAGGCAATCGCCCGCTGTTGCAGAAATTGCAGTGCAGCCGTCATCCAGTTGGCGTTGCCATCCTTCTTCGGTTGCACATTCCAGATCTTGTCGAAGGCCCGGTCGAGCGCCCCAAACACATTGCTGGCGCTGACCAGCAGCGTTGCAAAGCCGATGATGCCCGCCCCGCCGCTGCTGGTGTTCAGCTGGTTGAGCGTGCTTTCCACCAGGCCAAAGGCTTCCGGCGGCAGGCTTTCGCGGGTCAAGCTCAAAATCTGTTCGCGCAGCCCTGAGTCTGGCCCCAGGATGGCCCCAACCACGCTCAGCAGCACTAGCAGCAGCGGAAAGAGCGAAAACAGCGCCGAATAAGCCAGCGACGTGCCTAAATCCAGGCACTCGTCCTTCTGCCATTCTTCGTAGGTGCGCCGCAGCAGCGGCACCACGTGGTTGAGTATTGCGTGAAGCACGGGGTTTGTCCTTTCGCAACCGAGGCATGTATCAGCAGAGTATAAACAGCGTTCTTGTGTATCCCCAGATGACACAGATTAAGCAGATAATGAGCATTTACATTTTATTCCGGCCACCGCACGCCACGTAGCTGCGCGATTTATCGCGCCATTACCTTATCCTGCCACCGAATGATGGAGATATATATTTTATTCCGGCCACCGCACGTCACGTAGTGGCGCAATTTATTGCGCCATTGCCGTATCCTGCCACCGAATGAATTCGGCGTCTAAAAGCCCAAAACACGCTCAAGCGCGTTGCCCCGATGGTTGTCTGGATTATTTTGTAAAGACTCATAAGCATGTTGCCCCAGGGATGTCCGGGATAATTTGTAACAATCCATCAACTGCTT
>JALONX010000249.1 GCA_025454695.1 Chloroflexaceae bacterium | reverse complement strand
CGAGCGATGACATCAGGGTGAGTCTTAGCCTCATGCCATATGCATACACGCCGGTTCATGAAAGCTCATGAACCGGCGTGTATGCACTGTATTCTCAGCCCTTAGCTCACTCGTACCACTGGGAACGTGAGTGGTTCTTTATGCTATGATTCGTTCCTTCAGGGTCGCCTTGATCTTGCTCCGCATAACCTCCATGGCGGCGGCGCTGATCAGAGGCCCGTAGACGATCTCGTCGATCTGTGTGAGTGACAAACCACTGAAGTCGCGCTTACAACCGGTGTAGGTGCCGGTAGTCTTCTCTGATGACGTTCCGCGTTCCGTACTTGTCATCGACTCGAACCGAATCTCCGAACGAGTACTGTGGTCAAAATTTGCGTTGGTTCCCTCCTCTGTTTGGCGGTCAGAAGAACATTCCATCCGCGCTTTGATCTTCTCAAAAATGCTCCAGTACTCGCGGTTGCGCTCCAATTGGACGAAGCCACGTATCTCAGTAGCCATTAGCTCTAGAGAGACACCTGGGCGCGCATAGCTTTCAACATCAATACCGGCTTTCTGCAATGCCTCAAGCGGGTTAGCTTCAAAGACTGCGTACTCCTGTCGGTTCAGTTCGATGCGTTGGAGGAGTGTCTGTAGTTTGTTCACGTCCGCATCGAGTTTCCGTTCAATACGTTTTGTCACGATCGGTAATCGGGGATTCGGGGGCATGCTCAACCTCCTTATTCATGGTGCTGCCTTTCGACGGCATTCGCGTACAAGTCTGCACGATGCAATTCCACAGCAGCACGTTTCGTAGCTAGCAATAGCGCTCGTTCGTTTATACCCTGTTCAAGCACGGAGCGGCATTCAGGACGAGTCAAGATATCATGGCAAAGATGACACATGTTGACGTATTGTTCGTCGAATGGAATATCTGGTGCTTCATGCTGGATATAGGCTTTCATGGCCGCTGGCCCCTCTAATGCAAGCCAGTTCACCATAACATCCCTATTGCCTGCATCAAGAATGTCAATAAGCGGTGTTGTATGAATGTTGCCTATCCGTGTTTCTGGTATCTCCTCAGAGCCAATTCCACAGCATATTGCGACATCACCTGACGGCGAGATCACGATACTTTCGAGCACTGATGTGCATGGCCCTTCTACATGTTCTTGGCTTGCATACAGGAGGTCGGCGCTCGTAAGTTCCTCACTCTGCCAGCCGATTGGCAAGGTATAGCCGAAGCTAATAACGTTATTCGGTGGGTTGTTGTGGGCCGTTTTGTTGAAACGAGCGGGTATGAACTCCTGATGGAAGTCATCGCAACTGTAATTAATCTCTGATAAGCCAGCTTCCTGCATGTTTGTTAATACTGAGCGCGCCCGCTCATATGACGTGGCCCAGTAGGCGTTGGTAACAATACGGGTGAGGAAGCCAAGCTGGGTGGCATAACGAACTGCTTCATACAAATCCTTGCCCAGCATGAAGGGTTCACCGCCGGTAAACACCACAACTCGTATGACCCCCAACATTTGTGCTTGATCCATAACCTCACGCATAAAGGCCAGGCTCATGCGGTCGCGCTCATGTGGGCCAGCGTAGACGCCACAGTACCGACACTTGATCGGACAACGATACGACACTGACAGGACAAGCGACTTAACCATAACCGTCACCTCATAATAGTTCGGCAATCGTGCCTCCAAAATCGTCAATTTCCCACCCCCATCACTGCCGCCCTGTTGCTGGGAGTGTACCACCGCCAGCATCTCGTCCAGCGCTTCAATCACCATATCGGGCCAGGGTCACAGCAGCTCATCCCACCGAAGAATAGTCGCCTACCAGGGCGGTGGGCCAAGCTTGCTCTTCTACCAGGGCGAACTGGCCCTGGTGGAGAAGGTCTGGCTGTTTTTCAGACAGAACTAACCAATTAACCAGATCGGGTTACGTAACCCTGTTCCTACTGCCATACGCTGCTGTGCCCGTAACCAGGAGATACAGCAGGGCCTGTTCGGTGTGCATGCGGTTGGCAGCCTGCCGCCAGACCTGCGACTGGGGGCCGTCTATCACATCTGGGGTGACTTCCTGGCCCCGGTGGGCAGGCAGACAGTGCATAAAGATGGCCTCGGGGCGGGCGTGGGCCAGCAGCACCGGGTTAACCTGGTAGGGAGCCAGGGCTGCCATGTGTTCCTGTTGCTGAGCCTCTGCGCCCATGGAAACCCAGACATCGGTGTAGACAACCTGGGCGTCGCGCACTGCCGCGATGGGGGCAGACAGCAGCCGCAGACTGCCGCCGTGGGTACGAGCCAGTTCGTTGGCCTGGGCGACGATACGGAGATTGGGGGCGAGTTGGGGTGGCGTGGCCATGGTTACATGCATGCCCATCAGCGCCCCGGCCTCCAGCAGCGAATGGGCCACATTGTTGCCCTCGCCCACGTAGGTCAGGCGTACTTCGTCCAGCCGCCCGAAGTAATCACGGATGGTAAGCAAATCGGCGAGGGCCTGGCAGGGGTGGTGGGTGTCAGAAAGGGCGTTGATCACGGGCACACTGGCTTCTTCGGCAATAATTTCCAGGGTGTGCTGCGCAAAGGTACGAATCACTATTGCCGAGGCATAGCTGGAAAGCACACGGGCCGTGTCCGCCAGCGTTTCGCCCCGCCCCAGTTGCAGCTCATCGGGGCGTAACAGAATGGGCTGCATGCCCAGACGGTAGGCCGCCGCCGCAAACGAGACTCGGGTGCGGGTGGAGGGTTTCTCAAAAAAGCAAGCCACGCTCTGGCCCCGCAGGGAGTCCGTCCAGCCCCCAGGCGCATCCCGCATGCGCACAGCCAGGTCGAGCAGTTGCGCAATCTGGCTCGCGCTCAAATCACTGATGCGCAGTAGATCGTTCGGCATCTGCATGTAGGTTGCTGTTGCCATCGTCGTGTCCTCACTAGGGTTGTTTTGTTGGCTCTCACAAAGGCACAAAGCCCGGTTCTGAGCTTGTCGAAGGGGCACAACGATGATTGCGATAGTGTTTATCTGGAAGTCTTTGTGCCTTTGTGGGACATGCTTATTACCGCTGTGTCGCTGCCAGCACACCCGCTAGCACTTCGTGCAAATCGGGCTGCGTTAGCTCAACCAGGTCGTAGGTGACGCGCACACTGGGCTGCTTGATGGTGATCACGCGGCGTAGGTCAATCGGTGTGCCAATCACCACGCTGTCACACGGCACCTGCCTGATGCTCTCCTCCAGCTCGTGCTGCTGCGCTTCGCTGTAGCCCATGGCCGGGAGCAGTGCCCCCAGGTGGGGGAAGTTGCGCAGCGTTTCGGCAATCGAGCCAACGGCGTAGGGGTGCGGGTCAACGATTTCGGCGGCACCGAAGTTGCGGGCGGCGGTGGTGCCCGCCCCGAAGGGCATGCCGCCGTGGGTCACACTCGGCCCATCTTCAATCACTAGCACCCGCTTACCCCGAATGAGCGTTGGTTGGGCAACCTGGGGCGGCGAGGCCGCCTCAATCACAGTTGCTGTCGGGTTCACATGGGCGATGTTGGCCCGCACGGTTGCGATGTCTTTTGGATCGGCTGAGTCGACTTTGTTAATCACGACCACATTGGCCAGCAGCAGGTTGGTTGCGCCAGGGTAGTAGTTCAGCTCATCGCCAGCCCGGTGGGGGTCAGTCACGGTGATGGTCAGGTCGGGCTTGAAGAAGGCCATATCATTGTTGCCGCCGTCCCACACAATCACATCGGCTTCGTGCTCTGCCGCCTGCAAAATTGCTCCGTAGTCGTCGCCAGCGTAGACAATCGTGCCATGGGCGATATGCGGTTCGTACTCCTCCATCTCCTCAATCGTGCAGTTGGCCAGCCGGAGGTCAGTTAGCGAACCGAAGCGCTGCACCCGTTGCCGTTGAAGGTCGCCATAAGGCATGGGGTGGCGCACTGCCACCACCCGCAGCCCCTCGTCACGCAATAGACGGCAGACTTTGCGGGCGGTCTGGCTTTTGCCGCAGCCGGTGCGCGTGGCGACGACGGCAATCACCGGTACGCTGGCCCGCAACATGGTGTCGTTGGGGCCAAGCAGCCGAAAGTTGGCGCCTGCTGCCAGCACCGCCGACGCCCGCTCCATCACATATTCAAACGATACATCGGAATAGGCGAACACCACTTCGTCTACTTCGAGTTCGTGAATCAGGTGGCGCAGTTCGCTCTCCGGGTAGATCGGTATGCCTTTGGGATAGAGTGACCCGGCCAGGGTTGGCGGATAGGAGCGTTTGGCAATGCCTGGGATCTGGGTTGCGGTGAAGCCCACCACGCGGTAGGCCGGGTTGTTACGAAAAACGGTATTGAAGTTGTGGAAGTCGCGTCCGGCAGCGCCCATAATCAACACATGTCGCGGGGTCATACGGGTTCCTTTCAAACTAGCCATAGGCCGAGACGATTATCGTGCCACTGGCTGTGGCTGCACGGCGGGCGCTGGGGGGCTGGTGGGAGTCGTGGCTGCCAGTTGGTCACGCCGCTTGTTCCACTGGAGGTAGAGATAGACCGGAATGCCCGCCAGCAACAGCAGGAAGCCCTTGGCAATCACATCCGTTCCGGCCCCGATAATAGCGTAGATGGCGTAGACAAAGGCCAGCGCGGCGATGACGCTGTCGCGCAGGAAGCGGCGGCCCGAGAAGCGATCACGCTCGTTGATAAATAGGAACACCTCCGCTGCCGCTGCATAGGCGTAGGGCACCAGCGTCGTCAACGTGGCCAGCAGGATCACAAAGTTAAACTGCTCAACCAGAGTCTGGGAGTAGTTCATCAGCATGAGGATTGTGATCAGCAGCGAGGAAACGACCAGCCCGAAAACCGGCGTGTTCCAGCGAGGGTGCAGCCGGGCGAAGCGCTGTGGGAAGAGACCGTCTTCGGCTGCCGCCAGCGGTACCCGCCCCTGCAACAAAATCCAGCCATTGAGGCAGCCAAAGGCCGAGATCATGGCCACAATGGCAACCAGTTGAGCCGCCCACTGACCGTTGAAGATGATTGCAGCTGCATCGGCGAAGGGGCTGCTGGAGGTGGCCAGGCTTGCATTGGGCACAATCCCCATAATTGCCACCGTGGTGATGATGTAGATGATCACGGTGACAGTGGTGCCGATAAATGTCGCCCGTGGAATGGTGCGCTCGGCGTCATGCACCTCTTCAGCGGGGATGGTAGCAGACTCAAGGCCGATAAAGGCCCACAGCGTCAGGGCGGTGCCCGCGTTAATGCCCTGCCAGAGGCCCTGGGGGGCAAATGGGGTGAAGTTGGCCGGGTTGATAAAGAAAATACCGACGATGCCAATCAGGGCCAGTGGCACAAATTTCAGGATAGTCGTGATCAGCTGAATCATCCCGCCCTGGCGCACACCGACGATGTTGGCCAGAGTGAGCAGCCAGATAGCGGCAATGGCAACACATGCGGCCAGCAGGTTGTTGGTTGCCAGCGCAGGCCAGAAGACCGCCAGGTAGCCAACGAAGGCCACCGCAATCGCGGCATTGCCCGCCCAGACAGCGATCCAGTAGCCCCAGGCGGTTTGGAAGCCGATAAAATCGCCAAAGGCCTGGCGAGCGTAGGCATAGGGGCCGCCAGTGCGGGGGTAAGCCCGCCCCAGATTAGCAAACACGGCGGCCAGCAGCAACGCGCCCAGGCCGGTCACCCCCCAGGCGATGATCGAGACCGGCCCGGCGGCTCCGGCCAGCGAGGCTGGTAGCAGAAAAACACCGGAGCCGATCATGTTGCCAATCACCAGGGCCGTGGCCATCCACAACCCCAGTGACCGTTTCAACTGCGGGGTAGGCGCAGCAGTACACCCCGTTGCGATAGTTTGTTCGGTTTGCATACCACTACCTCCTCTGCTCTTCATCCAGTGGCACGGCTTTGAGTGTCCGTAGCCACACCCGCATACACAGCCCGGCGAGCAATATCAGTAGCCCCAGCACCAGCAGGCCATCCAGGTCGCTCCAGCCATCGTTTGCGCCGGTTGTGGGCAAGGTCTGGGGGGCGGGGCGGGGCAGCGCGACGGCCCCCACTGCCGTCGGCGCGGGGGTTGCCGTTGCCGGGGCCTGCGGGGTGGGAACCCGGTGAACGGGCGCGCGTTTTGGCATGGGGGTAATTCCCGCCGGGGCCGTGGTTGGTGCCGGTGGGCGCGCTTCGTCCTCCTCTTCCGCTGCTTCCTCTTCCGCAGGCGGCGTGGCTGGCAGCACCGCGCGCGGGGGCGTGCTGGTCGGCGGGGGCGGGGTGGTTGTGGCGGTTGGCGGCGCAACGGCTGTGACGGTCACGGTGACGACCACGGTGGTTGTGGCCGTTGGCGCGGGTGTCGTGGTTGGGGCTGGCACGGTCGTGGTCGTCGGCACGGTCGTGCTGGTGGGCACGGTCGTGGTCGTCGGCACAGCTGGACTCGTCGCGGTTGGTGCGGTCGTGGTCGTCGGCACAGCTGGACTCGTCGCGGTTGGTGCGGTCGTGCTGGTCGGCACCGTCGTGCTGGTCGGCGCAGCCGTATTTGTCACGGTTGGCGCTACGGTTGGTGTAGGCAGGGGTGTCGCCGTTGCAGTGGGCCGGGCGGTGGCGGTTGGGATGGGCGTGGCAGGTGGCACCGCGGTCGCCGTGGGCATGGCCGTGGCCGTTGGGGTGATGCAGGCGGGGTCGGCAGTGGTGGCCAGAGCCGGGGCCGGGGCAAACGCGCCCATCCCGGTGAGCAGTGTCAGGATCAGGCCGCCTGCAAGCAGCAGCCCCCCGGCTCGTGTCAGGCGATAGCGCCTGGAGGTGCTAGGCTTCATACGCGTTCCTCTTCCTCAATAGGTACATGTTCCTCAATAGGCACATGCGTCCCGTCGTGCCGTGCGCCGGGTTGGTCAGGCAGAATATGGGTACCAGCCGTGCCATCCAGCGCCGCCGCCAGCAGTTCTGGCCTGGTGATGATCACGTCGTTGCCACCGCCACGCAGATACCGCAAGGCAGCTTCGACTTTTGGCCCCATACTGCCCACCGGGAAATGCCCGGCAGCAGCATAGCGTTGCAACTCACATACATGCACATGGGAGAGTGCCTGCTGATCTGCTTGTGTATAGTTCAGATAGACATAATCTTCATCCGTGGCGATAATGAAACAAGCGGCCCCGAGTTTGTTGGCAAGCAAGGCTGAGGTGAGGTCTTTATCAATCACCGCTTCCACACCGACGAGGTGGTTTGCCTGGCGGGCAACCGGAATACCACCGCCGCCAGCCGCGATCACCAACGTGCCAGCTCGCAGCAGTTTGCGGATAACCGCCAGTTCCACCACTTCGAGCGGTTCAGGCGATGGCACGACTCGGCGATAGCCACGGGCCGTATCCTCCACCATGTGCCAGCCCCGCTCGTGCATCAGCTGGTAGGCCTCAGCCGCCGCATAAAATGGCCCAATTGGTTTGGTGGGGTGCTGAAAGGCTGGATCAGCAGCGTCTACAACGGTTCGGGTCACAATGGTGGTGACGGCAAGGGGCAGCCTGGCCTCGGCCAGGGCAGTGGTGAGGGCTTGCTCAAGGATATAGCCCAGGGCACCCTGGGTTTCCGCGCCACAGACATCAAGTGGGTCGGGGGGAACCTGGCTGCTGGCCAGTTCGGAGCGAAGCAGTTGGGCACCAATCTGCGGCCCGTTGCCGTGGGTCAGCACCAGCCGGTAGCCCCGCTGAATAACCTGCACCAGGCAGCGAGCAGTGTGGAGCGCATTGGCCCGTTGCTCGGCGACGATACCGTGTTGCCCTGCCCGCAGCAGGGCATTGCCGCCAACGGCTACCAGTGCAAGTGGACGCATAGCAGAACCTCCTCGTCCTGCATGACTGTTCCTGGTGCAACGGGGCACCGGCCCGCTCGTTGTGGGGTGAACAGCCGGGAGACTGACTCCAGTATGGCAGTGTTGGGGGTTTCTGGCTTCCTACCACTGGTGGGATGTGTGCCTGGCCAGGTGGCGAGGAACCAGCCTGGCCATGTACTGCGGAATAAGGGTGGAGTGGGAGTGGCACTCCCACTCCCACTCTCTCACCGTGCGCCGACTGAAGCGACCATCTCAGCATCATTCCCAACGGGCCTGGTGAAGGCCTGTAGCTGCAAAAACGAATTGACGCCAAATAACCAGAATGTACGCCGCCACCGTGGCGACAACCCCAGCTCTGCCACGGTCAAATCTACGACTGCTGGCTGATTGACCGTATACATCGTGCCCTTCCATGTGATACTGGCCCAGCCTGCTGCCAGCACATTGCGCAGCCAGTCAACCTGCTCGCCATATGGCAACGGAATAATGAAACCACTGCCGGTCGGAAAAGCGACAACTGGCGTGGCGTAGGTTGTACCCGACTTCCGCCCGATGTGATTAATGACGGCAGCGTACCAGTGTCGCCGACCGGCGAGTTGCATCATCGCCGGGTTAAGAATGTGCTTATTGAAGACCCGTGCCCAGTGCAGAACCGGTTTAATGCGTAGGCGAAACGCTAGCACGATGAGCAGTTCCAGGACAGCGTAGCCAAGCCCCACCCACATAGCCACGCGCAGGGTGCGCGACCAAATACTACGAGGTTTCATAGTTGACATGGGTTTCCTCCACCTGGTTCCAATGAAACAGTAGGCTAGTAGCATGGGTCATTCTCATGCGTCAATGCTCCGTCGTGGTGCCACAGCAAGGCGCATCAGCCAGAGTACGCCCAAGGCGACGATGACCGCTGTTCCAAAGGAGCCTTCTGCGATCAGCAACAACACTACGGCAATCAGCACCACAATAACGCTGATCAAAAAGCGGTATCTGTACAATAGATAGTGTGCCATCCATAGCCTCCCCTAGTCTACATCAGAAGAATCAGTGTAGCCTGACACAAGCTTTTGAAGCTTGAACTGAACAGCCCGACAACTGATTCCAGTATGACAGAGCGAAACATGGTTGGCTTCCTGCAACTGGTGGGAAGCAGACCTGGCCTGCTGGCGAGGAGAAAACCTGGTCTAGTGCTACGAGGTTTACCGGATTAAGCTTATCAGCCAGTGTTGCCGGTGTGCTGCTGATTGGACTCTGGCGAAGCGCCCGCCCACAACAGGTGTAGACTCACTGGCAAGGCTAACGCGGTGCGGGCCTGGTTATGGCGACGCCACAACCAGGCCCGCACAACATAATTTGGCCTACTGGA
>JALONX010000248.1 GCA_025454695.1 Chloroflexaceae bacterium | reverse complement strand
GCCGGGTGGAGCTGCGGGAGCGGGAACGGCAAAAGAAAGGCTGAACGACGAACGATGAACGATGGGCTTGATGCATACCATCGTTCATCGTTCATCGTTCATCGCTCATCGTTATGATTGATACAGAGCATATTGGGCGCACGTTTGGCCCGTACCAGTTTGAGGTTGAGCGAGGCACGATTCGGGCGCTGGCGACAGTGGTGGGCGACCCCAACCCGCTCTACCAGGATGTGGCGGCGGCGGTGGCAGCTGGCTACCCCGACCTGGCCGCCCCGCCGACGTTGCCCACTCGTTTCAGCCTGTGGGCCAATGCGGCGCTGCTGGCCGAATTGGAGCAACTTGGCGCACCGCTCATCGGCATGCTGCATGGCGAGCAGGAGTACAGCTACCATACACCGCTGGTGCCCGGCGACCGCATCAACGCGGAAACACGCATTGCCGAGCTGAAAGCCAAACAGGGCAGTAGCGGCCCCTTCCAGCTGATCACGCTTGAAACGCACTACACCAACCAGCGCGGCGAACTGGCCGTGACGGAGCGGATGGTGGTTGTTCTAAAAGGATGAAGGATGATGCGTCATCTGTACTGCGTACTACGGACTGCGTACTGCGTAAACCGGAATTCCCATCACCGTATCACCCATAACTCGTAACTCGTAACTCGTAACTCGTAACTATGCTCTACGATGAACTCACACCCGGCGATGCACTGCCCACGCTCACGTTGCCGCCGGTAACCCACAACCAGCTGGTGCGCTATTCAGGCGCGTCCGGCGATTACAACCCGCTGCACACCGACCCAAGCTTTGCCCGACAGGCCGGGCTACCCGACGTGATCGCCCACGGTATGCTGGTAATGGGCATGCTGGGGCGCATGGCGACTGACCTGGCCGGGCCGGGCCAGGTGCGCCGCTTCGGGGTGCGCTTCACGGGCAAAACAGAGCTGGGCGACATCATGACATGTAGTGGGGTGGTGGCCGAGAAACGCGAAGAGAACGGCGAACGGCGCATGCGCTGCACGGTGCAGGCCGCTAATCAGCGAGGCGAGGTGAAGGCCAGCGGCAGTTTTGAAGTTGCCATGGGAACGACAAACGATGCATGCTAGATGGGAGTAAGGTAGTGCGGACTTATGAAGTTTAGTTTTTTATTCGAGTATAAAACGTCTCGTAGTTGCGCAATTTATTGCGCGTTCCGGTCACTAGCGCGATAAATCGCGCCGCTACATCATATTATTGATTTAATTATTAAACTTCATCAGTCCGCGTCTACCTAATAAGTAGACATATGGTTAAACACGGACTGAAGTCCGCACTACGAGCCATCCATCTTTTTATCTATAAGACATATTCCTAAGAGCTATCAATCCCCTACCACGTCGTCACCCACGTTCGTGCGCTTTCTTCGCTCTGCAATCTATTTGCACATCATACGAAAATATTGCAACTTTTTTCACTATGTGCTATACTGCTGGCACAAGATGACGTATATGTACCAATCGTGACGTAGCGAAGAGAGAACGGCGTGGTAGCTTAACCCGGCGGAACAACGTATGCCTTGCTGATAGAACAGCAATGTTTCGCCCCACGAACATTCTCAGCATCTTGCCCAACCTTTGCACTCGCTTTTCCATATCTACCGGCGTCGCTCCCGCTTTCCACGTTGTTGGTGACGTTCGCCTGGTCCAGTCTAGACCCATTCGCGCATGAGCAAAACAGAACAACCCCTTGACCTGGCAGCCATTCGCGCCCGCCTCGCTGATTCGCACGGGCGGCACTTCTGGCGCAGCCTGGACGAAATCGCCGGGACGCCTGCATTCCAGACGTTTGTTGAACGTGAATTTCCCCAGGGCGCTGCCGAACTGACCGACCCGGTGAGCCGCCGCAACTTCCTCAAGTTGATGGGCGCATCGCTGGCGCTGGCCGGGCTGGCTGGCTGTACCATCCCGCCGCCGCAGCAGAAGGTGGCCCCCTACGCCCAGGCCCCCACCAACCAGCTGCCAGGCGTGCCGTTGTATTACACCACGGTGCTGCCCCAGAGCGGCTACGGCCTGGGTGTGGTGGTGACGAGCCACGAAGGCCGCCCGACCAAAATTGAAGGCAACCTTAACCACCCGGCCAGCCTTGGCGCAACCGATGTTTTTGCCCAGGCTGACCTGCTGACCATGTACGATCCCGACCGTTCCCAGTCGGTGTTGAACAACGGCGGCATCAGCACCTGGGACAAGTTCCTGGCCCTGCTGCCCACTATTCTTGGGGTGCAGCGCACAGTGGAAGGAGCGGGCATGCGCCTGCTCACTGGCTCCATCACCTCGCCTTCGCTGATTAACCAGATCAACGGGCTGCTGGCGGCCTTCCCCCAGATGCAGTGGGTGCAGTATGAGCCGGTTAACCACGATAATAGCTACAACGGTGCGCGCCAGGCCTTTGGCGAGCCGGTGGAAACGCGCTACCGCTTAAGCGACGCCAGCGTGATCGTGACCCTGGACGCCGACCTGTTTGGCAGCGGGCCAGGCCGGGTGCGCTACGCCCGCGATTTTGCCGATGGCCGCCGGGTGGGCAAAGCTAGCACCGAGATGAACCGGCTGTATGCGATTGAAAGCACGCCCAGCACCACCGGCCTGAGTGCCGATCATCGCCTGCCGCTGAAGGCCGGCCAGATTGAGGCTGCCGCTCGCTTTCTGGCGGCCCAGGTGGGCGTGGCGAATGTGGCCACTGCCGAGGGTGAACTGCCTGGCGAAGAATTCTTGACCGCCGTTGCTGCCGACCTGGTGGAAAACCGGGGCCGCTGCGTGGTGATTGCGGGCGACGGCCAGCCGCCGATTGTGCATGCGCTGGCCCACGCCATCAACGGGCAGTTGGGCAACGTTGGCACCACCGTTGAATACACCGAGCCAATAGTAGCTGGTGGGCCAGACCAGACCGGTGCCATGCGGCAGCTGGTGGCCGACATGCAGGCCGACCAGGTTGAGGTGCTGATTATGTCCGGGGTGAACCCGGTGTACGATGCGCCCGCCGACCTGGGCTTCCGCGAGGCGCTGCAACGGGTGCGCTTCCGCCTGCACCACGGCCTCTACGATGATGAAACTGGCCAGGGGGCCACATGGCACATTCCAGCCTCGCACACGCTGGAAAGCTGGAGCGACCTGCGGGCCTACGACGGCACCGTTTCAATTGTGCAACCGCTGATTCTGCCGCTCTACCAGAGCAAAACGTTGCATGAAGTGCTAGCCGCGTTTACCGACCAGACCGACCAGAGCAACTACGACCTGGTGCGGGAGTTCTGGCAGGGGCGCTATGGCCAGCCCGACGGCGTGCCGCAGAGCAACAACCTGAGCTTCGACAACTTCTGGGGCGAGTCGCTGCAGAATGGCGTGCTGGCAGGCACCGCTGCTGCGCCGCGCATGGTCACCTTCCGCCCTGAGTCGATCAGCGCCGCACCAACGGCAGCAGTTGAAGGGTTGGAACTTATCTTCCGGCCTGACCCGACGCTCTACGACGGCTTTTATGCCAACAATGGCTGGCTGCAAGAGCTGCCCAAGCCGCTCACCACGGTGACATGGGACAACCCGGCCCTGGTTGCCCCGGCCACGGCCCAGCGCCTTGGCCTGAGCAACGAAGATGTGGTGGAGCTGCAATACAGCGGCGGCATTCTGCGGGCACCGGTGTGGATTACACCGGGCCACCCGGTTGACGCAGTGACCATTACCCTGGGCTATGGGCGCAGCCGCACCGGGCGGGTGGGCACGGGCACCGGCATCAACGCCTACCTGCTGCGCACCAGCAGCGCTCCCTGGTTCGCCAGTGGCCTGGCCATCAACCGCACGGGCGACAAGTATATGCTGGCCACAGTGCAAGACCATTGGGATCTGGGCGAGCGCGATATTGTGCGGACGGGTGTTTTTGAGGAGTATAAGAAAGACCCCAAGTACATCGCCAAAGAGGTCTACAAAGAGGAGTACGGCAAGGAGGAACCTGGCCCCGGTACGGATGGCTATGTATCGCTGCTGCCCACCGAAATTCCTGGCTACGAATACAAGCAGCACGCCTGGGGCATGGCGATTGACCTGACCACATGCATCGGCTGTGGGGCTTGCGCCATCGCTTGCCAGGCCGAAAATAACATCCCGATTGTGGGCAAGGACGAGGTGAAACGAGGCCGCGAGATGCACTGGATCCGGGTTGACCGCTACTATGAAGGTCAGGATCTGGACAACCCGACCACCTATGTGCAACCGCTCACCTGCATGCAGTGCGAAAAAGCACCATGCGAAATTGTCTGCCCGGTTGCCGCCACTGTTCACGACCACGAAGGCATCAACAACATGGTGTACAACCGCTGCGTGGGCACCAAATATTGCTCGAACAACTGCCCCTACAAGGTGCGCCGCTTCAACTTCTTGCAATATTCGGACACGGAGACTATTCAGCTCACGCTGATGCGCAACCCGGAAGTGACCGTGCGCAACCGTGGTGTGATGGAAAAATGCACCTACTGTGTGCAGCGCATCAGCCACGCCCGTATTGAGTCCAAAAAGGCCGAAAACAACGGCACCGGGCCGTTCCAGATCGCTGATGGTGCAGTCAAAACAGCCTGCCAGCAGGTCTGCCCAACCCAGGCGATTAGCTTTGGCGACACGAAAGACCCGAACAGCGCGGTGTATAAGATGAAGGCGGAAGGGCACCACTACACGCTGCTCAACTTCCTCAACACGGTGCCGCGCACGGGCTACATGGCCCGCATCCGCAACCCGAACCCGGCGTTAGAGACTCACGGCGGCGAAGCAAAAGGCTAGAAAGTTGCCACAGAGACACTGAGAGCACAGAGTTTCTACATTTTCAGTTCTCTCTGTGTTCTCTGTGCCTCTGTGGCAAAACAAAATATCTAGAAGATACGTTATGGCACAGAACACACAACCGCGCCGCTGGAATGTGGCTCGTCTCACCAGGCTGATCTGGTTACCAGGGTTGTGCCTGGTGCTGGCGGCGTGCCACCTGGACATGTACCAGCAACCCAAGGGCTACCCAAATGACCCGAGTACGTTTTTTCCTGATGGGCGACTGAACCGCCCGCCAGTGCCCAATACGGTCGCTATTGGCCAGTTCCAGAGCGACCCGCACTTTCTCCAGGGCACGCTGGCCGATGGTAGCCCGGCAACGGAGCTGCCGCCCAACGTGAAGCTGGACGACCGGCTGTTGGCCTACGGGCGCACCCGCTACGAGGCCTTCTGCATGCCGTGCCACGGCCTGGTTGGCGATGGCCAGGGCATTATCGCCCAACGTGGGCCGCTTACGGTGCCCTCGTTGCACCAGGAACGGCTGCGCACCGCCCCGGTAGGTTATTTCTACGGCGTGATTACCAATGGCGTGGGCCGCATGTATGGCCTGGCCTCCCGCGTCCCGCCGGAAGATCGCTGGGCGATTGTGGCTTACGTCCGCGCCCTGCAACTGAGCCAGAACGCCAGTATTGATGACGTTCCGCCCGACCAGCGCGGGCTTATCGAGTCTGGAAGGTAAGTACATGTCGGCCCAGATTTTTAAGCCACAGGCTAACGGTATCTTTAAGATCGTCCCACTGATTATCGCCCTGGTGGCCGCCGGGGTGGTGCTAGCTCTCGTTGGCATTGACGAGTCGCCCTACATCACCGAGGTGGGCGTCGCCAAAAACCAGCCGGTGCCGTTTAGCCACAAGCACCATGTGGGCGAACTGAAGATTGACTGCCGCTACTGCCACGCGACCGTGGAAAAGGTGGCCTATGCGGGCTACCCGGCGACGGAGACCTGTATGTCGTGCCATTCGCAGGTGTGGACGAATAGCCCCCTGCTAGAACCGGTGCGCGACAGTTATGTAACAGGCGAGCCGATTGCGTGGAACAAGATTTACGAACTGCCTGATTTCGTTTACTTCAACCACAGCATTCACGTCAACAAAGGCGTGGGCTGTAGCACTTGCCACGGGCGGGTGGATGAGATGCACCTGCTGGCGAAAAATCAGCCGCTCTACATGGGCTGGTGCCTTGACTGCCACCGCAACCCGGAGCAGTACGTTCGCCCGCAAGACCAGGTGTTTAACATGGAGTGGCAGCCCACCGCCAACCAGGCCGCAGAAGGGGCACGGCTGGTGGCGGAATACCACATCCGCAAAGAGCAACTCACCAACTGCTACATCTGCCACCGTTAATTATTCACCGCAGAGGCACGAGGAACGCAGAGAATAAAGAACATAAGAAACTCCGCGTCCTCCGCGCCTCCGCGGTGAACACGAACTAGAAATGTTATGGCAACCAAAACAGGCACAGCACATGGCCACGGTCACGGCGGCGGCGATGACACGCCACCACCTGAGGGCATTTTTCACGAAACCCGCGACGCCCACATTCGCCCGATTGTGGTCACGGGTGCGATCCTGATAGCAGTTTGTATTGTGACCTTTGTCTTGATCTGGGTGATGTTGTATGCCCTTGGCCCCGGCCAGAGCACCAACACCCTGGGTAGCCCGGCACTGGTGGAAACGCCGGTGTTGCCGCCGGAGCCACGGTTGCAACAGTTGCCCTACACCGCTGGCGAAGAGACCATCCGCGCCCAGACCGAACGGCTCGAAGGCTATGGTTGGGTGGATCAGCCCGCCGGGCGGGTGCATATTCCAATTGACGAGGCGATGAAGCTGCTGGCCGAACGGGGCCTGCCCACTGCTGCCCCCACCGCCGTGCCAACGCCCGCGCCCAACGCCACACCTGGCACCACGCCCACGGCGAGGCCGTGACAACACGAGTGTTATGCGAACCGTAGTGCGGACTTCAGTCCGCGACTAGCACGCATACAAACCAAAACGCGGACTAAAGTCCGCACTACGATTTGCAATGTGTGAGCTATGAAGACTCACTCTCCATACAAAAAACGCATGCTCTCCGGTCTCCGGTCTTCGGTCTGCAAACTGCAAACTGCAAACCGCAAACTGGCGACGGTGCTGCTGCTGCTGCTGCTGAGCATGGCCGGGCCTGCGCTGGCCCAGGATGACTCGCTGCCCGCGCCGGTGCCAGGGCAGAAGGAGCCGCCTGCGTTGCGCTTCGACCAGCGCCTCAACCAGCCGCTGCCGCTCGACCTGAGCTTTACCGACGAGGACGGCAGCAGTGTGACGTTGCGGAACTACTTCGGCCACGAGAAGCCGGTCATCCTGTCGCTGGGCTACTACCAGTGCCCTATGCTCTGCCCGCTGACCCGCGAAGGGCTGCTGGAAAGTTTGCAGGGACTCGACCTGGACATCGGCAAGCAGTTTACGGTGGTCAACCTGAGCATTGACCCGAAGGAAACGTACACCGTTGCCGCCGCCCAGAAGGCCAGCTACGTGCAGCGCTACGGGCGGGCTGGGGCAGCCGATGGCTGGCATTTCCTGACGGGCGATGAGGCCAGCATTAAGCAGCTGACCGATGCAGTGGGCTTTGAGTACATGTACGACCAGCAGACTCAGCAATATGCTCACCCGGCGGGCATCGTGCTGGCGACGCCGCAGGGCCAGATTTCGCGCTATCTGTATGGTATCAGCTACATTGCCCGCGACCTGCGGCTGGGATTGGTGGAAGCTTCGGAAAACAAAATTGGCTCCCTGACTGACCAGCTGCTGCTGCTCTGCTTCCACTACGACCCGGAAAGTGGCAGCTACACCGGCACGGTGATCAACTTGGTGCGGGGCGGGGCACTGCTCACAGCGCTAGTGCTCGGTTTTGCCATTATGCGCATGCTGCGCCGCGAGGATGTTAGACAGGATTGACAGGATTGCAGAAATCATAGACTCGCAATGCACTGATCCTGTCAATCTTATCCTATCCGAATAACAAGTATTGCAATAGACAGGATTACCAGGATTGCAGAAGTC
>JALONX010000247.1 GCA_025454695.1 Chloroflexaceae bacterium | reverse complement strand
CAAAGCAGCGTCTTCGAGCAGTTCGTTGACCTGGGCACGCGGCGCATCGCCGTGCTACCGGGCGACCCCAGGGCTTTGGGTGCGCGGGATGTGCCCGGCTACGGCCTGCTCTCCATCCAGGACTACAGTGCCCTCAAGCGCGTGGTTGAACAGAACCCCCAAGTCTTCCGCATCATCGTGCCAGAACTTTCCCGCAGCGTGCAGACGAGAGCGGGCACCACGGCAGTGCAGGGCACGCTGGTCGGCACAAACGAAGGCTACCGCGACATTCAAACCGTGCGAGTCGATCACGGGCGCTTTCTCACCGCTAGCGACGAAGCCCAGAGCGCCCGCGTGGTTGTCCTCGGCGGTCTCATCGCCGAAGATCTCTTTGGCAAGGACGAGACCGCCAAACAAAACGCCATTGGCCAGACAATTGAGGTCAATGGCCAACCAGTGACGATTGTGGGCATTCTGCGGCCTGCCGGTGGCCCCTTCTCCTCCGACCGGCGCATTCTGGCCCCCATCAGCACGGTGCGCCTGCGGCTGGTGGGCGATGTAGACTTGCCAGGTCGGGGCCTCCAGATGACCAGCGTGCTGCTCGGTATTCAGGGCGAGTCTGCCCTTGGCCCGGCGGAAAATCTGATTCGCTCCACCCTGCGGGCTAGCCGCGAAGTGCCCGCAGGCGCGATTGACGACTTCGAGATGAACCTGCCCACGCAGGCCCTGGGCGTGCTGCAAGGCATCAACGGCGCTATCACCGGCTTTATCGCCGTGGTAGCTGGCATCAGCCTCATCGTCGGCGGCATCGGCATTATGAACATCATGCTGGTGGCGGTGACGGAGCGCACCCGCGAAATTGGTGTGCGCAAAGCCCTGGGGGCCACCGACAGCGACGTGCTTGGGCAGTTCGTGCTGGAAGCCCTGGCGATTAGCCTGGTGGGCAGCACCATCGGCGTAGTGGGGGCGATTGGCCTGGTGGTGCTGGTTGGCACCATCGCCGGCATTGGTGCGCCCATCTCCTGGGTGGCGGTGGGGCTGGCCCTGGCCTTTGCCTCAGCCATCGGCATCGGCTTCGGCTACTACCCGGCCCGCCGCGCCGCCATGTTGCTGCCCATCGAAGCCTTGCGCTACGAATAACCGCCACACGTTACGCGGCAAAGGCCCGGGTGAGGCGCACTACACCCACACGTTCGCCGCTCAGCGTTAGAAGTTGACACCATTGTAAGGTTGAAGCCTTATATTTTTCTCATCCAAACAGGGGAAGAATCCCCTAACAGCAATCGCAAACTTGCAGTACAATACAAACAGAAAAGCTGAACAACAACTGTACAAAGATTGTTCATATTGGGTAAACCAGTAAATCAGTCTTGAGAAAACAAAAGCATGTTGTGCAACAGGGGTGAGCCAGGCTCACCCCTGTTTTGTTGTCTGGTAATGCAGTGGTACAAAATAGAGCTATAATGCCACTAGCGTCAACACCGATGCTATGCTACCCGTTCCCGTTGCTTGCATGCAGACGCTCCACCTGGCATAACGTTGTCTTCAACAAAGCGAACCCTACCAGCTATGCACATGCTTTCTGAACCAGCAGAACTTACCCCCCAGGCCGATGAGACCCCGACCTCCAAGGGCACCATTCTCATCGTTGATGACAACGGCTATAACCGAGAACTGCTTTCTCGTCTGCTTATACGCGAAGGCTACACCGTACTCCAGGCCCCTGACGGCGGCCAGGCGCTGGAATTTCTTCGCGCCTACCATGCAGACCTGGTGCTTCTCGATATTATGATGCCCCAGATGGACGGCTACGACGTGTTAGCCCAACTCAAGGCCGACCCAAGCTTGCGCTATATTCCCGTTGTGGTCATCTCGGCATTGAACGACTATTCCAGCATTGTACGTTGTGTCGAACTAGGGGCCGACGACTATCTCTACAAGCCGTTCAACCTCACGCTACTGAAGGCTCGCGTTTACACCTGCCTGGAAAAGAAATATCTGCGCGACCAGGAACAGCATTACATGCAGCAACTGGAAGCCGAACGCCAGAAAACCGAATGGCTGTTGCTAAACATTTTTCCTCGCCCGGTGGCCGAACGATTGAAAAATGGTGCCGACACGATTGCCGATTCCTTTGCCGATGCCACGGTGATGTTTGCTGACCTGGTAGGCTTTACCGAACTTGCCACCAACACCTCTGCGGTAGAACTCGTGCGCATGCTGAATGATATTTTTCTCTATTTCGACCAGTTGAGCATAGACCACGGGTTGGAGAAGATCAAAACCATTGGCGACGCCTACATGGTTGTGGGCGGTTTGCCGGTTGCACACGCCTACCACGCCGAACAGGTAGCCGATATGGCCCTGGCCATGCAGGCAACCATTGCCCGCTTCAACCAGCAACGGGATTTGAAGCTGGCCCTACGGATTGGCATCAGCACCGGGCCGGTGGTTGCGGGCGTCATCGGTTCCAAGCGCTTCTCCTACGATCTCTGGGGCGACACGGTCAACATCGCCAGCCGCATGGAGTCGCATGGCATTCCGGGGAGCATTCAGGTCAGTGGCAGCACCTACGAACGGCTCCGCCAGCGCTACCTGTTTACCGAACGGGGTGTACAGCACATTAAGGGCAAAGGCGATATGCCGACGTACCTACTGGTGGGGAAAAAGACATAACAGGCACTGCGTCCTGCGTAGACACGTACTCGTGTTGAATTACGCAGTACGTTTTACGTATGACGAGTCTGGTTCTCGGTTCTTCCGGCTATTGTTCAACGTTCAATCCTCATTCCTGCCTTAGCGGCCAAAAGCCACCAGAGCAAAGATGAGCGCCAGCAGGATGGCGCTAAAGAGCAGACTCAGGTAGACAATCCGCTCCCAGTTGTAGATGCGCCAGTTTTCGGGCACCACCCGGTTTTCATGGCCACACAGCGTCAGTTGGTAGTTGCGCGGTTCCCCCGCTTTGATCTCGCCCAGATCGAAGGTCACATCCGTCACTGGCATAAAACTAACCGAAACCTCGCTCCGTAGCACCCGCAGGGCGTCGCTTTCCTGGTCTTGCGCGTCCTTCACCATGTCGCGCAGCAAGGGGATTTGCGACCAGACCGGCAAAAAGCCATTCTGCGCCTCCTCGCGGTAAATCTTGCCCTCGGCGAACTGCTGGTCAATCCAGGCATCGTCCTTCAAGGGTAGTGGCTCGGTGTCCAGCCAGCCTTCAGCTTCCCGTTTCCAGCGGAAACATTGATACTGCACCAGCCGGGTGACACCATCGCAACGGCCACATGTAGCACCACCACTACCACCACAGGCGGGGCAGGGCACAGTGGCGGGCTTTTCAAGCACCACGGGGGCCGGGGCAGTGGCAGTGGCCCCTTTTGCGCTAGATGCCCGTGGCCCGGCTACGCCCACGCTACGGCTAGCACCCACCGTTGCCACACCGTTGCTCCCTGGTGGCGAGAACAGGTCATCTTCATCCAGGTCGGGGTTGGGCACGCGCCTGCTGCCATTGCACACCGAACAGATAATCACACCCCGGCCACTACAATCCGGGCATGAACGGATCTTTGTGGAACCCGGCAGCTTCACTTCACCGCCGGAGTCGTCCTTAAAATCCTTCGCGGCGGGCAACGGCACCTGCCAGCGGTCTACCAGCACTTCAACTGCAAACCGTTCGCGGTCACGGTCGGGGTGCTCTTCGGCATAGGGCGCGTCACGCCGTTCATACAACACCCGCAGCTCATAGCGGTAGACGTTGCGGCTGCGCACACTGTGGATGCGGGCCAACCGCCCCAGCATGCGCCGGCGCATCCAGCTCTGCTGCGACCAGTCGTTTAGGATGGTGGCGATTACCTCAGGCTGGCCCAGTTTTGCCGCCCGCTGCCTGGCCCTGTCCATCGGCACCCGCGTCAACTCCGAACCAAGCAGCAGTTCCACCGCATTGGGGGCTACTTCGGCCTGGGCCGGGGGAGCCGCCGCGACCGGTTGGGCCTGGATGGTGCGGCGGGGCGTGCCGTTGCCATAGCTCACCTGCGTCACCACATTGTGGATGGTGAAGGCCCGCTCCAGTTCGTGGGCGGCGGCCCCTGCCGTCTGGTAGCGCTTCGCCGGGTCAACATGCAGCAGCGTGCGCATAATCCGGTCAAGGTCGCTGGGCAGGTTGGCCAGGCCGCGCTCCTTCAAAGGCACAAGCGGCCCGGCAGGTATATCAAACGAAACCCGCTTTTTGGCCCAGGGTAGCTCGCCACTAAGCATCTGATAGAAGACCACGCCCAGACTGTAAATATCCGACAGTGGATTGACCGCCGTTGCTGATTGGGCATGTTCGGGCGAGGCGTAGTCAGGGGTGCCCATGCGCTGCTGGGTGATGGTGAGCGAGGAGTTGGACTCACGGGCGATGCCAAAGTCGGTCAGCACTGCCCGCTTCGTGCCCTCCTCCAGCAGAATATTGCCTGGCGACACGTCGCGGTGGGTCACGTCCTGGGTGTGGGCATAGTCCAGCGCGTCGGCAATCTGCCGAAAGATGGCCACGGCCCGCTCGGGCGGCAGGCGCTTTTCGCGTCGCAGTTCTTGGGCCAGCGAAGTGCCGGGAATGTATTCGAGAATGGTGCAGTGGTAAGGCGCAAACTGGCCGTAGTCAAACACCTGCACAATGTTGGGGTGGTAGAGGCGGCTGGAGATATTGGCCTCGCGGGCGAAGCGCAGCACCGACTCGCGCTTCTGGTCGGTGAGGATTTTGATGGCTACCCGCCGCTGGTGCAGCAACAGGTGCTGCGCCAGCCAGACCTCGCTAAAGGCACCTTCGCCGATCTTCTTTTTGAGCACATAGGTGCCCAGACGCTGGTCAGTGCCGATCACAAGCGCGCTACTCCCGGCTCACATGGCTGCTGTGCTACATCCGCACGGACTTGCTATTATAGCACGGCGACTCCGGGTATGGAAGAGGGTGTTTGCTGATGTGCAGATGTACAGATATTCACCGCCGAGGACGCGGAGCCTGCCCTGAGGCTCCCCTGAGCTTGTCGAAGGGGACACGAAGCGTTGTACATACAAAACCCCGTGCTCTCGGCGACCTCGGCGGTGAGCTGAAAACCTCGGCGCTCTCGGCGACCTCGGCGGTTCAAATTTACGATTTGTACCCGTGGGGGTGGCTGCTGTGCCATTCCCATGCGCTACGCATGATGGATTCGAGATCGGGATAGCGGGGCTGCCAGCCCAGTTCCTGCCGAATGGTGTTCGACGAGGCCACCAGCGTGGCCGGGTCGCCAGGGCGGCGCGGGCCAACCACATGGGGAATGGGGTGACCAGTGACCTTACGGGCCATTTCGATCACTTCTTTCACGCTGTAACCGTTGCCATTGCCCAGGTTAAATTTGCGGCTACCGATGCGATCCAGGTTTTCCATGGCCAGAATGTGGGCGCGGGCCAGGTCAACCACATGGACGTAGTCGCGCACGCAAGTGCCGTCGCGGGTGGGGTAGTCGTCGCCGAAAATGGTGATGTGGGGACGCTGGCCCAGGGCCACCTGCAACACCAGCGGGATGAGATGGGTTTCCGGGTCGTGGTCTTCGCCGCGCCCTGGGGTGTCGCCACAGGCATTAAAATAGCGCAAACAGATCGATTTTACGCCGTAGATACGGTCAAACCAGTGCAACATGCGCTCGATAAAAAACTTAGACTCACCATAGGGCGAACCAGGCACAATCCGGTCGTCCGGCTCAATCGGCATGGTGGTCGGGTCATCAAACAGATTAGCGGTGGAGGAAAGGATGAAGCGGCGCACCCCGTTGGTCACGGCGGCTTCAAGCAGGTTGGCAGCGTTCACCAGATTGTCCCGCAGGTAGCGCAGCGGCTCTTGCATGCTTTCACCCACCAGGGTGTAGGAGGCAAAATGCATAATGCCATCAATATGGGGGTGCTGCTCGAAGACCTGTTCCACCGCCTCGCGGTCGGCCAGGTCGGCCTGCACAAAGGTCGCCTCTGGTGGCACCGCTGCGGCGTGGCCCTGGTAGAGGTTGTCGAGTACAATCACCTGGTGCCCGGCGGCGATCAGCTCAGCCGTGGTGATGCTGCCGATGTAGCCCGCCCCACCCGTCACAAGAATTTTCACAGTTACTTCTCCCCTTGTTCATTGCAGATTGCAGATTGACTGAATGCAGATTGCAGGCCAACAGTGTAGCACAAGCATGTGACCAGAGGATGAAAGGGCGAACAGAAATCTCTCGCAAAAGCGCAAAGCTCGCAAAGGCCTTCAAATAGACGTGCTTCCGATACTCTTTTGCGTCTTTGCGGGCTTTGCGAGAGCTATAAAGTAATTGTTGATTAACCCGCCAGCCCCGCCAGCGTTTCCCAGAAGCCGGGGTAGCTGACGCTGGCCGATTCGGGATTGTGAATGATGGTGTCGCCGCTGGCAACGAGCGAGGCGACGGCCCATGCCATGGCCAGGCGGTGGTCGCCGTGGCTGTGCAGCGTGGCACCGCGCAGCCTTGCGCCGCCGCTGCCGGTGAGTCCCATGCCGTCGGCGGTGGGTTCGCTGTGGACGCCAAGGGCTTCTAGCCCGGCGGCGACGGTGGCGATGCGGTCGGTTTCTTTGGCCCGCAGCTCCTGGGCGTCACGGATGAGCGTGTCGCCGTGGGCACATGCAGCGGCAATCGCCAGCACGGGGATTTCGTCAATCAGCCGGGGAATGAGCGCGCCGCTGATCTCGGTGCCGCGCAGGCTGGAGGAGCGCACCGTCACATCGCCCACCGGCTCGCCGCTCTCGTTGCGCTCGTTGCCCACGGCGATGTTGGCACCCATGGCCCGCAGCACATCCAGCGCACCGGTGCGAGTGGGGTTAAGGCAGACGCCCGTGGTGGTAATCTCAGCGTCGGGATGAATGGCGGCAGCCACCCACCAGAACGCGGCGGAGGATGGATCGCCCGGCACCCGCAGCGACAGCGGGTAGGGAAACACGGGGTGGGTCGGTGGATGCAGCGTAATCGAGTCGGGCTTGAGTTGCAGGTCAATCCCCATCGCCGCCAGCATGCGCTCGGTGTGGTCGCGTGAATCGATTCGCCCGGTGAGGGTGAGCGAGTCTTCGCCGCCGAGAGCCGCCAGCAGCAGGGCACTTTTCACTTGGGCGCTGGCAATCTTTAAGTCGAAGGAGCCGCCCTTGATGCTAGTGCCCCGGATCGCCAGCGGTGCCCGGTCGCCGTTGGTGCGGCCATCGAGCTGAGCGCCAAGCTGCCGCAGCGGCTCCACAATCCGGCGTTGGGGCCGCGAACGGAGCGACTCATCACCCGTCAACACGGTGAACATGGGCTGCCCGGCCAGCAACCCGGCCAGCAGGCGCAGGGTGGTGCCGCTGTTGCCACAGTCTAGCACATCGGCTGGCTCGCGCAGGCCCCGCAGGCCCACACCCGTCACCCGCACCGCATCGCCCTGCCGCTCCACCTCCACGCCCAGGGCGCGCACACATGCAATCGTGCTGAGGCAATCGGCCCCGGTGAGAAAATGGCTGATGCGAGCGCCGCCTTCGGCCACGGCATTAAAGATAATTGAGCGGTGGGAAATGGACTTATCGCCAGGAACTTCGACTGAGCCGCGCAGGCGGGCGGGGGAGCTAAGGGTTATGTGTGTCATTGCAGATCGTAGATTGCAGATTGCAGATTATAGTGGTCAGAACCGGAGGTCGTCTACAATCTACAATCTGCAATCTGCAATCACTCAGGTGTACTGATCAACTTGTAGCCAAAGCCACGTTGGGTGACGATGTAGCGCGGGTTGGTGGGGTCGGGTTCAATGCGCTGGCGCAGGCGATAAATCAAGGCGTCAATAGCGTTGTAATCGAACACTTCATAATCCCAAACGCCATTGGCAATTTCGTCTTTGCTCACCACCTGGCCCCGCCGGATG
>JALONX010000246.1 GCA_025454695.1 Chloroflexaceae bacterium | reverse complement strand
ATGCTGGCCACCGCCAGCGGCTTTGCCCTGGTGGGCGGCATGGTTTCCAGCCAGCCGGAGCAGGCCCGTGCGGCCCTGGAACCGCTGGATGTGACGCTGCTGGAAAGTATCCCGCTGATCTTCCAGCAGGCCGAGGCCTGGCAGCAGGACGACCGGGGGCTGGCCCCTATGCACCTGGCGATGAATGTGGCGCTCACCGAGCTGGAAGGGGCAGTGGAGCCAGCAGTCTATGGTGGGCCGTCAGGCGAGCAGGGCCTGTGTGTGCCGCTGCCTGAAGAGATTGAGCGTTTCGCCGAGCGGGTGGCCCGGCGCATCCGGCTGCGGCGCAAGGCCAATAGCGAGAAGAAGCTGGCCCTGGTGCTGTTTAGCTTTCCGCCCAACCTGGGTAACGCGGGCACCGCTGCCTATCTCGATGTGTTCGCCAGCCTCTACCGACTGATGCAGGAGCTGAAGGCCGACGGCTACCATGTGGAACTGCCCGAAAGTGCCGAGGCCCTGCGGCGGGCGGTGGTGGAGGGCAACAGCCTCATCCATGGCACCGATGGCAACGTGGCGACTCACATGGCAGTGGACGACTACCGCCGCCTCTTCCCGCACTACGTGGAGATCGAGCCGTTCTGGGGCAGTGCCCCCGGCCAGCTGCTCAGTGATGGCAAACGCTTCCAGATTTTGGGGCGACAGTTCGGCAACATCTTTGTCGGCATCCAGCCCTCGTTTGGCTACGAGCGTGATCCCATGCGGCTGCTGATGGCCAAAGACGCCGCGCCCCATCACGGCTTTGCGGCCTTCTACACCTGGATCGAGAAGGTCTTTGATGCTGACGCGGTGGTGCATATTGGCACCCACGGCGCACTGGAGTTTATGCCCGGCAAGCAGGCTGGCCTGAGCGCCCGCTGCTGGCCGGTGCGCTTGTTGGGCAGCCTGCCCAACATCTACTACTATTGCGTGAACAACCCCAGCGAAGGCACGATTGCCAAACGGCGCGGCGCGGCGACGCTGGTGAGCTACATGGTGCCGCCGGTGCAGCAGGCCGGGCTGTATAAAGGGCTGCGCCTGCTGAAGGACAGCCTGGAAAACTATCGCCAGCGGCCCTCGGCGGCGTTGTTGGAGGATATTCAGGTGCAGGCGGAGCGATTGCAGATTGCAGATTGCAGATTGCAGATTGATCAAGAGAACGAGCAATCGTCAATTGTCACATTGGCAACTGATGAGGAGAGCGAGCAATCGTCAATCGTCAATCCGCCTGCCCTGAGCTTGTCGAAGGGTCAATCGTCAATTGATACCTACATCACTCGTCTGAGCCACGAGTTGTTGCAGATCGAGCAGCGCATGATTCCGCTGGGGCTGCATGTGCTGGGCCGACCACCGGAGCAGCGCGAGCTGGTGGATATTCTGGCGTTGGTGGCGGCGTTTCACAGACCGGCGACCGGAGACCGGCGACCGGAGCCAGAAAGTCCTGCTACACTGCCCGAACTGGTTGCGGCACAGCTTGGGTATAACTATGGGAAACTCTGCCAGGAGTTGCGCCATAGCGGGGAAGCCCAGGCTGCATGGGGGCGGGTCGAGCAGACCGTCAAAGAGCTGGTGAGTCTGTTTGTGGAGTTATATGCGCCGCCCGTTGGGTTGAAACGGGAGGAACATGATCGGTTGGAGGCTCAATTCTCAGCTCTCAATGCTCAATTCTCCGTTCCCCCCGCCCTATGGGAATTCCTCGGCGATCTGCTGACGCGACTTAATGATGAGCAGGAAGTGGCGGGGCTGCTGCGTGCCCTGCGGAGCGGCTACATCGCTCCATCACCCGGCAATGATGTGGTACGCAACCCAGCGGTGGCTCCCACGGGCCGCAACATCCACGGACTCGATCCTTTCCACATTCCCTCGGCGGCGGCCCAGCATGTGGGCGTGAAGCTGGTGGACGAGCTGCTTGAACGGCTGCGGGCTGAGCAGGGCGGCTGGCCCGAAACGGTGGCCCTGGTGCTGTGGGGCACCGACAACCTCAAAACCGATGGCGAAGGGGTAATGCATGCGCTGGCCCTGCTGGGGGCGCAGGTTGTTGCCGACGAGTTGGGCAAAGTGGCCGACGTGGCCCTTATCCCGCTGGCCGAGCTGGGCCGCCCCCGCATTGACGTGGTGGTCACCGCTAGCGGCATCTTCCGCGACCTGATGAGTCACCAGGCCATGTTGATTGACCGGGCGGTGCGCCTGGCTGCCGCCGCCGCCGAGCCGCCGGAGCAGAACTTCGTGCGCAAGCATGCGCTGGCCCAGGCGGCTGAACTTGGCGTGAGTGTAGACGAGGCCGCTACCCGCGTCTTCTCCAACGCCCCCGGCTCCTACGGCGCAAACGTGAACCACCTGGTGGAAAGCAGCACCTGGGAGGACGACGGTCAGCTCAGCGAGACCTTTATGAACCGCAAGGGCTTTGCGCTCAGCCCCGGCGGCGAGTGGCGCGAGGCCCGCCCGCTGCTGGAACGGAGCCTGGCTACGGTGGACGCCACCTTCCAGAATGTGGACAGCGTGGAAACCGGCATCAGCGACGTGGATCACTACTACGAATACCTGGGCGGTGTGACCAAAAGTGTGGAGAAGCTGCGGGGCAACCGCCCTGCGGTGCTGCTGGGTGAGGTGGAGGCGTTTGCGGGGCCGGGCAGCGGGCGGGTGCGTTCGCTGGAACAGATGGTGCGGCTGGAAAGCCGGGCCAAACTGCTCAACCCCAAATGGTTTGAGGGCATGCTCAACCACGGCTACGAAGGTGTCCACGAGATTGAGCTGCGCGTCAGCAACACCTACGGCTGGAGCGCCACCGCCAGCGCCGTGGATGGCTGGATCTACCAGGGCGTGGCCGACACCTACCTGCTGGACGAGGCCATGCGCGAACGGCTGGCGGCCCTCAACCCCCACGCCGCTGCGGGGATGGCCCGGCGACTGCTGGAGGCCCACAGCCGAGGCTTCTGGGATGCCGACGACCAGACGCTGGAACGGCTCAAAGACATCTACGCCGACCTGGAAGACCGCCTGGAAGGGGTGGTGCAGGCGTGACGATTTTAGATTGACGATTTTAGATTGACGATTAATCGAACCGCAAAGAAAATAAAGGGAATGAGGGAAACATTCTGAGCGTCAGGCTGTAATTTCCTTTATTTCCTTTATCTCCCTGTATCTACGCAGTACGAATCACGCAGTACTGTTCACGCTGCCAACAGCCAACTGCCCTACACCCTCTGTGCCCTCTGTGATCTCTGTGGCAAATTGTGTAGTTCACTCTCCATAACCCTGTGCTATACTGGCGGTGCGATAACGGCTCGTGACGTGAGTAAGGAAATCAGGGATGAAGATTTTTAAGGCCCGTGCCCCCATGCGGATTGGCTTTTTTGGCGGTGGAACCGACGTGAGTCCCTACGCTGAGGAGCATGGCGGCAAAGTATTAAATTGCACTATTAACCTGTTTGTGCGCTGCATGCTGCGCACCAGCCCCGAGCCGGGCATCACCATCCGCTCGCTCGACCTGGCGGAGGTGAGCCGCCTTGCCGCCGGGCGCACCTGGGACGGCAGGCTCGGCTTGCCCCAGGCCGTGCTGGATGCTCACCCCGACCTGCACCCCGACGGCGATGACGCACCCGGCTTCGACATCACCATGTTCAGCGATGTGCCGCCCGGCAGCGGCCTTGGCTCCTCTTCGGCCCTGGTGGTGAGCATGCTCAAGCTGCTTTACGCCGCCTACGGTGCCGCCTCCGACCCGCACACGCTGGCCGAGCTGGCCTACCGCATCGAGCGGGTTGACCTGGGCATCCCCGGTGGGCGGCAGGATCAGTATGCCGCCGCCTTTGGTGGCATGTGCGTCTACCACTTCGGCGGCCCCCGCGTGATTGTGGAGCCGGTGCTGACCGACCCGGCGGCGCTGCTGGAACTGGAAAGCAGCTTGATTATCGGCTACATCGGTGACCGGCGGCTGCTCACCCGCCACCTGATGGAAGACCAGGTGCAGCGGCTGGTGCAGGGCGACACGCTGCGCTACCATGACGAGACCAAAGCCTATGTGGACGAGGCCACGCGGCTGCTGCGGGAGCTGCGCATTGATGACTTCGGGCGGCTGCTGCACGACGCCTGGGAGGTGAAAAAAGCCTTCTCGCCCCACATCGCCCCGCCGATTGTGGACGAGGTCTACAACCTGGCCCGCCAGCACGGCGCATGGGGCGGCAAAATCACCGGGGCGGGCGGGGGCGGCTTTATGGTCTTCGCCTGCCCCTTCGAGCGGCGGCTGGAGCTAGAGCGGGTGCTGAGCGAGGCGGGCGTGCTCGTGCGGCCCTTCTCCTTCGTTTCCCAGGGCGTGCAGTCCTGGGTGGTGAACGGGAACGACGAGCGATGAGCGATGAACGATGAAGAGGTAGAAGCGAGAACCGGTGCGTGAACCGACAACCGTGAAACGTGAGCGGTAATGCGTAATGCGTAATGCGTGAATCGACAACTGGAATTGATCCACTTTCATAGACACCGCACGATACGGTATGATACCTCGTATGCGGAGGTTGACGATGCAACAACACACGCCCTATCCGCTTGCATTTCGCCAGGAGGTCGTGAAGCGCGTGACCGACCAGGGTATGAGTCGCACCCAGGTGGCCCGTGACTTGGGGATGAATCCCGCCACGTTGTATCGCTGGCTGCAGGCTGCGACGGCCCCACCCGCAGTCACGGAACCTGCCGCGCCGAGTCGGGCCGAACTGGCCCAGTTGCGCCGAGCAAACGCGCACCTCCGCCTGGAGCGCGCTATCCTCCGTCAAGCACGCGGCATCTGCTCGCGGATGCCCCAATGACCCAGAACTACCCGTTCATCGCTGCCCAAGCGCGCGCGTACCCGGTCACCACACGGTGTCGGGGAAACAGGGGTAGCCCGGCGTGGGTACTATGCGTGGACGCGTATCCGTCCGACCAGCGTCCACGCCCAGCGCGCCCAGCAGTTGACGGCCCAGGTACAGACCCGCTTTCACGCCAGTCGACGGACGTATGGCAGCCCCCGCGTGCATGCGGCCCTCCAGCAGCGCGGCGAACGGTGCTCGCGCACGCGGGTGGCACGCCTGATGCGTCACGCCGGGTTGGTGGCCCACCGACGCCAGCAACGGGTACGCACGACCGACCGTCAGCACGATGCACCGATTGCCCCGAATGTCCTGGATCGCCAGTTTCGGGTGGAGTCGCCCAATCGCGCATGGGGTGCAGCGAGCACGTAGCTGGCCACGTCCGAAGGCTGGCGCTATCTGGCCATCAGCATCGACCTGTTTTCGCGCCAGGTCGTCGGGTGGGCGACGGAGCCAACTCGGGAACGCGCACGCGTGCTGCGGGCGCTGGATGCTGCGTTCGGGCGGCGACGACTGGATGGAGGGCGTATCCATCACAGTGACCGTGGGAGTCAGTAGACGAGTGCCGACTATCGTCAGCAGCGCACCAATACCGCGATCACAATACGCATGAGTCGGAAAGGCAACGGTTGGGATAACGCCGTGGTCGAGCGCTGCTTCGCGACGCTGAAGACCGAGATTGGCGTCACCACGTTCGCCAGTCATGCCACCGCCCGCAGCGCGGTGTTTGATGATATTGAGCGGTTTTACAATCGGCAACGGCTCCATTCAACCCTCAACGAGCAGAGTCCGTGGCAGGACGAACAGGCGTGGAGGGCACAACAAGCCATTGCATAATCCTGTGTCCACGAAAGTGGATCAACTCCATGGTGTGACGGAACGCACGCTGCGTGCTGAGCAACCATGGTGATCGATTGGCGTTCTGGGCACCCCAGTGCCTTACTGAACCGTCGCGGGAAATCTGCGCAGTTGTCGTGGGATTACTGAGATATGACAAGCGTGTCGGTTTTCAGATTTTGCGCGGAATACCGCAGATTTCGCGCGGAATACCGCAGATTTCGTGCGGAAAAAGCAGAAAGACCAGGGCGCACATAAACATGTGCCCTGGTCTTTTTTGTTGCAGATGTACTTTGTGCCTTTGTGCGTTTGTGAGAGACATGTTACAAACTCATCCGCCGGAAGGACTCACCAGCGGCGAACCCGGCGGGCTGGCCTGCCTCAGCGGCCCGCTGGCGCATGCGCTCTTCCAGGTCGGTCATGCCGTCGAGCTGAGTGTGATGTTCCCGCAGGGCGGCAATCTTCAGTTCCAGAGTTTCGCTGATATCCTCGGTGTGGTCGGGCTGTTCCGCCGACCAGAGGTAGAGGAACTGGGGTCGCCACACCGTCAGGCCAATCTGCCCCAGCCCCGGCATGTAGAGGTGGTCGCGGGCGCTGACAATGCCCTCTATCACCGCAAAGCCCACCGCCCGATGGTCGGGATGGAGCATGTAGTGCTTCCAGGGGTCGTGGGTGAAAACGATAGTGGGCTTAAAGTGACGGATGTAGAGGGCCATTTCGGCCCGAAGGGCTGGGGTTGGTTCCATCTCGCCGTCGTTGTAGCGCAGAAAAATCACCTGCTGCACGCCCAGCCGGGCTGCCGCTGTCCGTTGTTCCACCTCGCGCACCTCAGCCAGGCGGTAGCTGGTCATGTCGGGGTCGTGGCTGCCCTTGTTGCCATTGGTGCAGATGATGTAGGTGATCTCACAGCCCTGTTGAGCCAGCTTTGCAATGGTGCCGCCAGCGCCAAATTCGTTATCGTCAGGGTGGGCGCCAATTACCAGGGCACGGTTGGCTGTTGTTTCGTTGGTCATACGGGTTTGAAGGGAGTGCGGACTTCAGTCCATTACTCGTGTTGTATGTGCAAAACGCGGACTAAAGTCCACACTACGAATAAGCGCAGGATTTACGACACAAAGGCCATATCGCGGCTGCGGGCGCTTGCCAGGATCGCCTGAGTCGTCACCTCATCGTAGAGTCGGCTCATCTGGCGGGCGATATTGCCCCAGCCATACTGCACTGCTCGCTGTCGTGCGCCCGTTTGCAAGGCCTGGCGGCGGGTCTGGTCGGTCAGCAGCAAGGCAATGCGGTCGGCTAGCGCCTCCGGGTCATCGTGAGGCATGAGCAGACCGCTGCGGCCATCCTCAATGGTGCTGGCCAGGCCACCCACGTTGGAAGCTACCACGGCTGCGCCACAGGCCATCGCCTCAAGCGCGGCCATACCAAACGACTCGTAGTGGGATGGGACGGCCACCACATCGGCAGCGGCGTAGTAGTTGGCCAGGGCGGGCTGGGGCTGTGCGCCGAGGAACTGGACAGCCTGAGCTACGCCGAGTTCGTGGCGTAGGCCGTCGAGGCGGCGCTGTTCGGCGTTCCACTGCTCTTTTGCTGTTTCAGTTTCGCCCCCCACCAGCAGTACCTGTAGCTTCGTGCGCCATGCCGGGCTGCGATCATGCAACAAGGCCAACGCTCGTATGAGCGCGTCCATCCCTTTCAGTGGCTCCATGCGGCCCACGCAGAGCAGGTAGATCGCGTCGGCGGGCAGGCCGAGGCTGGCACGGGCCTCGTGTGGTGGCTGGGGCCGGAACTGCTGCAAATCAACGCCGCAGGGGATGACGTGGATGTTATCGGTGTCAGCGCCATAGTGCCAGACCATCTGCGCCCGATCCAGCGGCGTGGCTGCGACAATCGCATCAGCCTCGTTGCAGAGCCGCCGTTCGATGAGCATGCGCTGGCCAGTTTCCACCTCGTCGGCGCTGCGGGCCACACTGTTCTTCATTGTACCAAGGGTGTGGAACATGTGAATCACCGGCACCCCCCAGCTCGGGCGCAGGCGCAAGGCCGCTTCTCCAGAAAGCCAGTAGTGGCTGTGGATCACGTCGTAGCTCAGGTCTTCGCCATCGGCAAAGCAGCGCACGCGGTTCACAAATTCCGGTAGATAAGTGAGCACCCAATTTTTGTCGTAGGGGGCCGCCGGGCCAGTGTGCAG
>JALONX010000245.1 GCA_025454695.1 Chloroflexaceae bacterium | reverse complement strand
TCCAATGACCAGGCGGAATATGTAGGCAGTACGAATTACGCAGTACGGATTACACAGTACGAAGTATGGACACGTCACTTACCGCCCCAACCACAACCACCATGCGCCCTTCGCTTGCGCTGCGCCGCCCCCGCAACTGGCCGTTGCTGGTGGGTGGGGCGATTGTGCTGCTGGTGCTGTTTGTAGCGCTGTTTGGCCCATCAATCGCGCCCCGTGACCCGTTGGAGCGCCGCCTGGCCATGCCGGTTGGCGAGCGCTTTTTTCCTGCGCCAGCGCCGCCGTTTCTCACCTGGGAATACCCGCTCGGCACCGATGGGGCTGGCCGCGATGTGTTCAGCCGCATTCTCTGGGGCGTGCGCCCAACGCTGCTGCTGGTAGCTCTTGCTGCCGCCATTCGCCTCCTTCTAGGGGTAACGATTGGTCTGGTGGCGGGCTTTTCCAGAGGCTGGGCCGGGCGCATGGCCCAATCGGCGATTGATGCGGCGCTGGCCGTACCGACCCTGATCGCCGCGCTGATCATAATCGCGCTGTTGGGCCTGCAGGGTGGGCTGGTGGTGTTTCTGGTGGGCCTGGCCCTGACCGGGTGGGGCGAAACCGCCCGCCTGGTGGCCGAACAAACCAGCCTGCTGCGCGAACAGCCCTTTATTCAAGCTGCCCGAGCAATGGGCGCATCCAGCTTTCATGTGTTGGTGAAGCACACCCTGCGCCACATCACCCCGCTGCTCGGCATGTTGTTGGCCTTTGAGATCAGCGCGACGCTGCTGGTGACAGCCACACTCGGCTTTCTCGGTTACTTTATCGGCGGTGGCATCGTCTATCAGCTTGATGATACCGTGGTTGGGCGCTTCACCGAGTCGCCGGAACTGGGCCAGATGTTGGGCACTATCACCATTACGCTGAGCAGGCCCTGGCTGCTGCTGACGATGGGCACAACCGTGTTTATCATCATTCTCGGCTTTACGCTGCTCGGCGAGGGCCTGCGCCGCCAGGTTCAGCACGAGCGCCAACCTGGCCCACTGGCCCGCATGCTGCTGCCGCTGCTGCTGCGGCTGGAAGAACGCCTGCTGGTGGCAACGGGCCGCTGGCAGCGTGGGCCTGTGCTGGCGGGCGTGGCGCTGCTCGCCCTGATTGCCTTCGGCAGCACGGGCGGCCTACTCTGGGCGCAACTGTCGCCACCGCCGCTGCCCAGCGTTGCTCAGGTGGAACTGCCACCAACACCGGGCGGGCACGGCTGGTCAGGAGCGACGGGTGGGCCATTTGGCACGCGCTTTGTGGCCAACCCCCAACTTACTGAAGAACCAGCTCAACTCTGGGTGCTAGAATCGCCGGATGCCAATTACACGGGTGGCCCGGCAGTGGCAGCCGATGGCACGATCTACATCACCACCGATGCGCCCGCGCTCCACATGATTAACCCTGATGGCAGCACGCGCCAGGAGATTGAGCTGACTGACATGCCAGTTGGTACACCGGCCCTGTCAGCTGATGGTACAATTTATCTCACCACCATGAACGGGGCGTTGCTGGCCTACGCTCCCGATGGTTCGGTGCGCTGGCAGTTTCAAGGGCCACGCGAGGCAACCTCTGGCCCGGTGGTTGGCCCCGATGGCACCATTGTGTATACTGCGGTGAATCAGGTGCAAGCGGTGACTGCCGATGGGCAAGGACGCTGGATCTCAGGAGCTTTCCGTGGATTTTCTGAGTTAACCCCCGTTTTTGAACCGAGTGGGCGCTATGTCTTCCTTGACAGCAATGCATTTCGCCTCAGCGATGGTGCGCTGGTGACGCTGCCCGTGCCGCCAGCGCCGAGCCAGGCTCAGCAGCAGGGGGTGGCGGGTGGCTTTCAGCCGAGTACCTATTTTGTTGGCACCGACGGGCGAAGCTACTATCGGTATGGCAATGATCTGATCCCGTTGCAGTTCACCTCTGAAGGCATTGTGATGGGTACATGGACAGGCCATCGCAGTTCACTTTTTTTGCAACCAGTGTCGCTCGGCATGACACCCGATGGTCTCTACTGGCGCTTCACCACTAGCGACTTTAACCCGAGTATGTTGACCTGGAATGATAGCCAGGGGGCGATCCGTAGTGAGGTTGACGGCCTTGACAGTAATGGACAGGTCATAGGTATGGACGCAGCAAACACGGCCTACATCTGCACGAGCCAACCTTCCAACCTGCGCTGTGACGCGATTGCCCTCAGCGAAGCAGCGGGCGGGCCAGGCCAGAAACTCTGGCAGGTGACATTTGAAGATGATAGCCGCCTGCGCGGCGGTGCGCTTACCGAAGGCCGACTCTACGTTGCCAACGAACGCACGCTGGTTGCCTTTGGAAAGTAGCTCTTGGAGATCAGGGATTAGCGACTTGAGATTGGAGTTCGCAGTAACCAGTTGGCAGCTTGCGCTGAGGCTTCCCGGCTCCTGAGCCTGACGAAGGGGAGCTTGCCTGCCCTGCTCCTCGTCAAGCTCGGAAACCGCCTGCCGAAGGGTCGAAGGGCTTGTCGAAGGGTTAGCAGCTCTCGAACGATCTCCATGCTGCAATAAAAGCCCGATCTTCGGTCTCCGGTCTGCCGTTTAGCAATGGTCAATCGTCAATCGTCAATCTACCAGAAACTGCCATGCGTTGTGACGAAACCCGCCTGCTCCTGGCCAGCCGCCGCGACCTGCCCTTAGGCCAGCGGTTGGAACTGGAAGAACATCTGCGCCGCTGCCCGGCTTGCGCCGCCGCCGCCCGCGCTGAAGAACAAACCAGCCGGGCGTTGCAAAGCCTGCCGCAGCCCCGCGTTGCGCCGCCCGCAAACCTGGGGGCCAGCCTGCAACGCCGTCTGCAACGGCGACCACGCTGGCGGGGCTGGGTTGGCGTCGGCGTGCCCATCGCGCTGGTGTTGGCGAGTCTGCTGTTTTCCGGCATCATGCCCGGCGGCTGGTCAGCCGCCGTTTCTACCGTGCAGCAGGCGCTGACTGCGGGCCAGCCAGCTGCCAGCGGCACGTTGTACATGGTAACGAATGCCAATGGCAGCCTGGGCATGCAGCTCACGGCGCTGGATACGGTGACGGGCCAGGAGCGTTTTAGCCTGGCCCTGCCCAACAGTCGCCGCACTATCATCACCTACCTGGGCACAACCGGCAGCGGTAATGTTGACATAGTGCTATCGCCCGATGGCACACGCCTCTATCTGGTCACCTACAACGAGTCTGATCGCACGGCCAGTTTGCGGGCAATTGATACCGCCAATGGTCAGGAGCGCTGGCGCATCCCACTTCAGGGTGTAGCCATGGGCAGCGCCGGAAACCTGACCCTGGCGGGCGACGGGCGACGGCTGTATGTGCGGAGCGATGCCACTGGCTGGGAGGGTTCACACGATTTCAGCACTGGCACCTTGCAAGTGATAGACACCACCACTGGGAGTGTGCAAGAACAGGCGGTGCGTCTGGCGACAAATGGGATGCCCCATGTGATTGCTGCCACGGGCACAGATGTGTATGCTGGAACACTCGGCTCATCTATGCAGGCGGTGCCGCTGGCAAGCAGCGACCGCACAAACGCGCCGACTCTCGACTTTTCAGCGATTACCGGTTTTTCGTCGCCAGATGGGCAGCTTGTCTATGCGATTGGGGCTGAATTGCGCATTGCCGTGATTGACACGGCCAGCCGCAGCATCGTGCGCGAGGAAGACCCGGAGCCACGGGGCCACTTCTTTTTCGATCCGGGCATGCTCGCCGTCTCTGCCGATGGCAGCCGCATGGCGGTGGCACGCACCCTGTGCAGCGAGGGCTGCCGGGGGCGCGTTTCCGAACTGCGCCTCTACGACACGGCCACATGGCGCGAGTTGGCCCGCCGCCGCCTTGAGGTGCCGCTGCTCAGCCTGGCTCTCAGCGCCGATGGCCGCACGCTCTATGGTGCTGTAGCCACGACCAACCCACTCGCCACCGCTGATAGAGATGTGTTGCGCCCCAGTAGCACTATGCTCGAACTCAACCTGATCACTGGCGAGCAGCGCCAGTGGCAGCCCCGCCCTGGCGAAAACGTGCTGCATGTGCTGGGCGGGCGGTAGGGAGCTTTACAGATTACAGCTTGCAGCTTGCAGCTTGCAGATTGAAACCGCTTTATAGTGCGACAACGCCCCATGTTGCTCACGCGATTGATCTGCACATATTGAGGAAGTCACTGGATCGCAACGTCAGACCTGACAGGTGCCACACGTTTAGCACATTGATGCGGTGAAGCCGCTGCTGCGGCACCTGCCAGGTCTTTTCAATGATCACAATCCGTTGCATCAAACCGCGTGTGCTTTTACACCGGCAGCAGCACCCGGTCTTCAATCTCCCCCACCAGGTCGCCGTGCTGTGCGCCGGTGACCCGCTTGACCTCGGCCCACTCCTCGTCAGCCCGAAAGGCGGCCCAGGCTGAGCGGAGCGTTTCCTCATCGGGCCAGGCCAGCAGGTAGACAAACTCCGTGCGAGTCGCGGTTGTCGTTTCCCACATACTCACGATGGTGAAGCCATAGCGCCGCATAATGCGGGCGGCGTGGTCGCGGAAGCGGGCGTGAAAAGCGGCCTTGTTGTACTCAAAAATCTCGTAGATGCGTAATTGATGAATCATCACGTTCCTTTCTACGGCACTACAAAAGCAACCGGATCCATGTCTGCCAGGCAGCCAGTATCCGGCACGCGATTGGGATTATCTAAAAAGGCCAGTGTAATATCAAGCGGGCAGGGATCAATGTCATACACACCATGCCCGCCCGTCGGCACCTCAACATACACACTGTTGCGCAGGCGTTGCGCCGTTATTTGCCCCCAGCGCGGCGGCGTAATCGGGTCAAAGGTTCCGGCTAGAATCAGCGCCGGGACAGCACTTACCACCGGCTCACGTTCAATTGTCGAGGCGCTCCCAACGCTCCACATCTCACAGACCCGCTCCATGTACACAATATCCTCCACCAGCGGTTCGCGTACCTGTTGTGGGTAGCCTGCCACGGCTGCTGCCGCTGCGGTGGCGTCTTCAAAGGGCATCTCTTCGTGGCACTCAACGGCATAGTACACCCCGTCGCTATCGTCAACATCGCCGGGTGGCAGTGGCCGCTCGCTGCCGGTTGTGCTCTGGCGGTAGGGCAATCCGGGTATGCCGCCTTCCATCAGCGTCACCAGATGTTCGTAGTCGCCAGCAGCGGCGCTGGCAATCACCAGCGGCAAGGTTGGAATGGCATACTCATCATAGAGCGCGTCAAACATCACCCACACCACATCCTCGCCCCATATCTCCTGTGTTTCGTCGTCAATACGCAGCGAGACCGGCTCATCATCAAGCTGGACCTGCTGGCAGGCAACATGGGTATGAGCAATGTGTGCTTGGTCCCATTGTCCTACATCTTTATGAGAGGGCAGGGGATCAAGATCTTTAGCCTCGTTCTCAAGCAGTGTCGCGAGGATGGCTTCCTGGTCCCCGTCATCAAGATGGGGCAGCCTGCGGGTGGTGGCGAGGAGGACGACCAGGACGGCTACGAGGGCGCCATCGTGCTGGAGCCCAAGGAGGGGATCTACATCGACGACCCCGTGTCGGTGCTGGACTATGCGTCCCTGTACCCCTCATCCATGATTAGCGAGAACCTGTCACACGACACGCTGGTGATGGACCCGTCCTACGACAACCTGCCAGGGGTCCAGTACGAGGAGGTCACCTACGATGTGTATGATGAGGCGCGCCGTGTGGTCGGCAAGCGCACATGCCGCTTTGCACAGAACCAGCAGGGTCTTCTGCCCCGCATCCTGACCAAGCTGCTCAGTGCACGCAAGGCCACACGCAAGCGCATGGCAGCACAGGCGGCCGAGCTGAATGAGTTCCAGCTGGCGGTGCTGGACGGTCTGCAGAACGCCTACAAGGTGACGGCCAACTCTCTGTACGGACAGTGTGGGGCACGGACCAGCCCACTGCACCTCAAGGACATTGCTGCCTGCACAACCGCAACGGGGCGCAAGATGATCCTCAAGGCCAAGGGCTTCCTGGAGGAGCAGTACAATGCACATGTGGTGTATGGGGACAGTGTGGCCGGCTACACACCAGTCTTTGTGCGCATGCCTGGGCACCATGGGATCAGCCTGGAGACGGTGGAGACAGTGGCAGTGCTGTATGGTGGTGCATGGCTCCCAATGGCACGATACAGCATCTAGTGAGCTGCCTCGCGCGTAACGCAAAAAGATAGTCAGCCTTCCTGACCGTTCAAGTCTTGCCTTCCGCAACGTCACGACGCGCCGGGAGGTTCGCCGTGCGCGGAGCGGCCTTGCCGCCGAGCTTGGCCATGTACCTGATCGCGCTTGCCTCGGCCCGCCGCATCCGGACGGCGGTGCGGAAGGCTTCCTCCACCGTCGGAGACGAGGTGCCGATATGCTTGGCTATCCTCTCAACCACGTCGAGGTCGCCAAGTTCCTCCTCGAGACGCAGCGCGGTCCGCGCGAGCTCGTCGGCGATCTTCTCGAGGATGGCTGACATCGGAACCTCTCGGCTTGCGCTGTCGCGGTGTTACGACGCGGCGTCCTCTGCGGCAAGCCGCACGGTCGCGCCGCCCGCGACGAGAGGTCCGTCCGCGCGGTCGAAGCGGAGATGGGCGATGCCGCGTCCGCCGGCTTGCGTGTAGAGCACGCCCGCCTCCTTCCCCTCGTCCGTGAGGAGAGGCGTGCCCACCGGGGCCGCGCCCTCCACTTCCACCGTGGCGAGGCCCTTGCGCAGCTCGGTCTTGTGCTTCATCCGCGCGGTGACCTCCTGGCCCACGTAGCAGCCCTTGCGGAAATCGACGCCGTGGAGCCGCTCGAAGCCCGCCTCGAGGATGAAGGTCTCGTTCGGAATCAGTTCGATCCCCGCCTCGGGAATGCAATGCGCCACGCGGATCGCGTCGAAATCGGTGCCATCGGTGCCGCCTTCGGATCCGTAGAGCCGCCAGCCCATCGCAGGATGGCGCGGGTCGGGGAGCGCGCCCGCGGGGGCGGGCCCGGTGCCGCGGCGGAGCTCGAGCCCGCTCTCCCCGATGGTAACGTCCGCGCGCAGGCGGTACAGCCCGAGCCGCTGGGCGAGGCCGGGGGCCTGCCCCGCATCCGCGTCGAGAAGGATGGCCGCGCCCTCGTCCTTGAGGAAGAAATCGGCGAGGTACTTGCCCTGCGGCGTGAGGATCGCGGCCCAGACGAGCCCGTCCTTCAGCCGCGACAGATCGTTCGTCACGAGCCCTTGCAGGAAATGCACCCGGTCCGCGCCGCCGATCCTGAGAACCTTGCGCCCCATCGTTCCCCCTCAGCTCCGCCCGATCCACGGCATCAGCCGCGCGCGCTTTTCCGCGAAGCTCGCCTCGAGCTCGTCGGGATCGTATTCCGTCGCGATCCAGTCCTCGAAGCCGATCTGGCCCCGGGCGAGCCGTGCCTCATAGGCGTCGAGCAGGTGGTCGCAGATCCCGGTCTGCGACCATCGGAAATGGATGTAGGCCGGCCCGAGCTGGCGCCGCGCCTCGGCCACGCTCCGGCCCTCGATGGCGAGGAGGTAGATCGCAGCGGCGAGACCGGCGCGGTCCGCGCCTGACTTGCAGTGGACGAGGAACGGCTTCTCGGCGGTCCGGAAGGTCTCGATCAGCGCGAGGAGTTCGGAGCGGGGGGCGGCGCGGCGGGCATGGAGCTGGAGGTTGACCATGATGAGCCCCAGCGCCCTGCAGCTTTCCTCCTCAAAGAGGTAATGCGACTGGCGGGGCGTGCCGCGGAGGTTGACGATGGTGCGGATGCCCATGGCCTTCAGCTTCTCGAGCCGCCCGTGGTCGGGCTGGTTCGATCGGTAGACCCCAGGCGCGACCTCGTCGAAATTCGTCCAGAGGATGCGCAGCCAGGCATGGTCGAAGAGATGTAAA
>JALONX010000244.1 GCA_025454695.1 Chloroflexaceae bacterium | reverse complement strand
TAATACCGGTCTCAAACAAACGCAATGATTCCTGTTGACGGTGTAAATTATGTAAGGCCACCGATAACAACCCGGGCCATAAACCAAGTCGCATCGCTGATAGATCAGATGAAATGGGATTTAATAATGTCCAAGCATCTTGCTCTGGATACAATTGTTGTTGTAAATCGCGATGAACAAAACTATAGCTAATGGTCTCACAAAACCCACGCGCCACTAAAAATCGCGCACAGCTTTCCTGGATGGCCGTCAAAGGTGTTAGCACCTCGTGGCTCAGGGTGTGGATGAGCTTGCGGTAGCTGGCTTCGGCCTCCTGCTGCTGGCCAATGTCGCGCAGCGCCAGCAACACGGCGGACTCAGGCCCGCCCAGGGGAACGGACTGCACCTGCACCACCAGCCCATCGCCGCCGCGCACCACCGCCGACTGGCTCAGGCCGGTTGCGGCCATGCGGCGGGCCTGTTCCAGGGGTGCTGCTTCAAGTTGGGGTAGCAGTTCGCGGGCCGGTTCGTTGGCGAAAGTGGGCTGGCTGCCGTTGCGGAACAGGGCGACACCCAGCGGCAGCCGCCCCAGCGCCCGCCGCCACATGCCACCACGCCGCCCGCCGAGGCGGTAGCCAAGCCAGGCCGCCAGCCCCAGCAGCGCCAGCACCACCACCACAAATAGCGCCAGTGCCCAGGGTTGAAAGGCAAATTCAATCACCATAACGGCTTACCACTCGCGAAAGGTGTAGCCCACGCCGCGCACGGTGAGGATGTAGCGCGGATTAGCCGGGTCGTCTTCGAGCTTGCGACGAAGTTCGGCCACATGTTTGTCCACCGTGCGGGTGTCGCCAGCAAAATCCCAGCCCCAGACCTGGTCGAGCAGCATCTCGCGCCCAAATGGTCGCCCCGCGTTGGTCGCCAGGTAGAGCAGCAAATCGAACTCACGGTGGGTCAGCGGCACCTCGGTTCCGTTGCGGTAGACCCGCCGCCGCTGTGAGTCGATCTGCATGTGAGCGTCTATCGGCAGCACGGCGGCCTGGCGGCCTTTGCTAGCAGCGGCAACCGTGCGCAATGTGGCCCGAATGCGGGCCAGCAACTCCCGCTCATCAAAGGGTTTGGTGATGTAGTCGTCGGCCCCAATCTCCAGGCCCAGCACTTTGTCAGTCGCGGAGTCGCGGGCGGTGAGCATGATCACCGGGAGGTAGGCCGGGCGGCTGCGCATTTCCCGACACAGGGCCAGCCCATCCAGCAGCGGGTCGCCCAGATTAATGTCAACCAGGGCCAGGTCGAACTCCTGCGTTTGGAGCAGGGCCAGCGCCGCCTGCCCACTGGCCGCCGTGCAGGTCTGGTAGCCTGCTCGTTGCAGCAGCAGCGCCAACGACGAGGCCACATTCGGTTCGTCATCCACAATCAGTAGCTGTATCATGCAACAATCCCACTGCCGAGGAGTCCGAGCGTTTGCCTGAGAAGGCTCTCGCAAAGGCGCAAAGCTTGCAAAGGAAGGCTCTCACAAAGGCACAAAGACACAAAGGAAGGAACAGGGTTAGCTTAAAAACTCTGAAACCTCCTCCGCGTCTTCTGAGTCTTTGCGCCTCTGCGTTTTCTGCCCGGTTTCGGCCTCTCGTTACGCCAGGCGCACCACGGCCAGCGCCCGCACCGCTGGCAAGCCGTCGGCCACATGTTCCCAGGTGCGGCCCCGATCGTCGCTGCACAGCAGTTGGCCCGTTTCGGTGCCAGCCCAGGCCGTGTCCATGTGGTAACTGGCCGGAACAATCACCGTAACCGGGCTGTTGGGCGTGCCTGCCGCCGGTTCCCAGTGAATGCCGTCGTCCTCGCTACGGAAGAACATGGCCCCGCCCGCGCCCGCCCCCAGCAGCACGGGCGTGTTACCCGCCAGCCGGGCGTAGGCGGTTGCACCCATCAGCCGCGGGTTGGCTAGCTCCAGCGGGCCGCCCGTGGTGGCCGCCCGCAGGCCCAGCGGCTCCGGCGCAGCGCTGGCGTCCTCCCAACTCTGGCCGCCGTCGCCACTGAAGCGGCCCTGGCCACCCGCCGCAATTGTCAGCGTGAGCGCATCCACGGCCACAATCGCCGTCACCGCCTGGCCTTCCAACGTCTGGCCCACTCGCCGCCAGCGCCCAATCCCGCCGGGGTCGCTAAAGATGATCAGGCCGTCATCAGTACCAACGTAGACAATTCCTGCTTTTGCCATATTTTTACCTTGATTTTGCCACAGAGGGCACGGACGCCTTGCCACAGAGGGCACAGAGAGCACGGAGGTTATTTGAAAAGGCTCTCGCAAAGCCTGTCCTGCCGTTCGTCCCTTCGATGCCTCAGGACAGACAAGCTCACACCTTCGATGCCTCAGGACAGGCAAGCTCACAAACCGCGAGGTCGAAGGGCCGCAAAGGCGCACAGGGTTGGTTTATGTTTGTCTTCTGCAAACCTTGCATGTGCTTCGTGCCCTTTCCACAGGCTTCGGGCAGGCTTTGCAGAAGCACAAGCCTACTCTGTTCAGACCGATTCGCATCGTACCCTGAACGCGCTATAACGTGTAGTTTTGCATGGCTGCAAGTATACCGCAAGCAGCGTCGTTTTGTCGCATACGCTGACGACGAGGGACAATCCGCAGATAAGCAAGCGTTTGGGAGACAATGCACCTCCGTGTCATTCCGACCGCAGGGAGGAATCGGCATTGCGCTTCATTGAAGACCCCTCCCTACGGTCGGGGTGACAGTGTTATGCGATGCAAAAAAATTTGTTGACGGATTATTAGATAGTCTGCACAGGACGTTGCCGTGTCCTCAACGATGCGCATTGTCATTCCGACCGCAGGGAGGAATCGGCATTGCCGTGCCTTGCAGCCCCCTCACCCTCGTTCGGGGTGACATGGCACTGACGGCCAGCTGTGGGTAAAGATGTTACATGTGCGCTTGCGGCAATCAATCGAGTAATCGTCAATCGAGTAATCGTCAATCGTCAATCTCCATTCTCCATTCTCCAACCCAATTGTGGTAGCATGGACTCGTGATGATTGGAGCGTGCGTGTAAATAAGGAGACTCTGTATGACCGCCGTTGATGGGGCTGACACCGCGACTACCCCCGCGATTCACGACACAATTCTTGAAACAATCGGCAACACGCCCCTGGTGCGCCTGCACAAAGTCGCTCGGGGCATCCGCCCGGTGGTGGCGGCCAAGGTCGAATACCTCAATCCCGGCGGCAGCGTAAAAGACCGCATTGGCATTGCCATGATTGAGGATGCCGAGCGGCGCGGCCTGCTCAAGCCCGGCGGCACGATTGTGGAGCCAACCAGCGGCAACACCGGCATGGGCCTGGCGATTGCCGCCGCCATCAAGGGCTATAAGTGCATTTTTGTGATGCCCGACAAGATGAGCGAAGAGAAAATCCGCGCCCTGCGGGCCTTTGGTGCCCGCGTCGTCATCACGCCCACCGCCGTTGAGCCGGACGACCCCCGTTCCTACTACTCAGTCTCAAAGCGGCTGGCCGAGGAAACGCCCAATGCCATGCTGGCGGGGCAATATTGGAACCCGGCCAACCCCGATGCCCACTACCGCAGCACCGGCCCGGAACTCTGGGAACAGACTCAGGGGCGCATTTCCGTGTTTGTGGCGGGCATGGGCACCGGCGGCACCATCAGCGGCACCGGGCGCTATCTCAAGGAGCAAAACCCCGGCGTCAAGGTCGTCGGCGTTGACCCAATTGGCTCACTCTACACCGAATATTTCCGCACCGGCATCCTCGGCCCGGCCCACGGCTACAAGGTCGAGGGCGTGGGCGAAGACTTCTTGCCAACAACGATGGATTTTGGCGTGGTTGACGACGAATACCTGACCGAGGATGACATTGTGGTGGTGCTGCTGCCCGACAGCGGCAGCCGCTACTTGAGCAAAATCTTCGACGACGCCTGGATGCGCGAAAACGGCTTTCTGGAGGCTTCGACCGTGGGCGACCTGCTGGCTAGCAAGCCCCACGAGGTGATTGCCGCCAGCCACGACACCAGCATCGAGGCGGCCATCCGGGTGATGAAGACTCACAGCATCTCGCAGCTGCCGGTGATGGACACCAACGGCAAGCTGCATGGCATTGTGAGCGAGAGCGACCTGCTCGACCACCTGCTCAACGGCGGGGCCATGAGCCAGACCATCGCTACGCTGCACACCCACGATGTAGCCACCGTGACGCCCGACACGCCGGTGGAAGACCTGATGAACGCCCTGGGCCGCAGCGCCGCCGCCGTGGTGGTAGATGCGGATCAGGTCAGCGGCATCGTCACCAAGATTGACGTGATTGACTTCCTGGCCAGCCGGGGGCGGTAATATTTTCCAACGCGGAGGACACGGAGAACACAACCGCAGCGGCGCAGAGGCACAGAGGCGTAGAGGGATTTTGTTAGATGGGGTTCATTGGCACATGGTGTTGCATTGTAGCGACGCCCCGGCGGGGCGTCGCTACAATGCAACACCATGGCTAACCAGGCTGCGCGGTGACAGTGCAGGGCCACATTGGTGCAAACAGGCCTGCGCCCTCTGCGGTAAAAAGTTCAGGTTGCTCGGCGGTGAGTAGAAGGAGCGTATTCGTTGGCGAGAAAACAAACCGTCGGGCCGACGATACAGCCGCCGCAGATCGACATCGTCAACCTTGCAAAAGTCGAGTCGTCTGGGGCATTGGAACCGCAGGCCAGCTACGCCGAACAGCTGTGGGAAAACGCCCATTTTGTCCAGCAGCAAGCCGATGATGTCGCCTTCGAGCAGCTGGTGGTGCGCCACAGCAGCTTTCAGCATGCCGAACTGACGCTGCTGCAAGCAGCCGATTGTTCCTTCGACACGGTGGACTTCGCCAACGTTGCCCTGGCAAAAGCCTACATGCGCCGGGTCGAGTTCATCGGCTGTCGGCTGCTGGGCCTCAAGCTGGTTGACGCCGACTTGAGCGATGTGGTTTTTACCCGTTGTAATGGCCGCCTGGCCCGCTTCTGGACTTCCACCTGCAAGGCAATCCGCTTTGAGCAGTGTGGGCTGCAAGAAGCCTCGTTTGATGGAACCGACCTTTCGGGGGCCATCTTCCACAAATGCGACTTGAGCGGTGCCGACTTCCGCAACGCCAGGCTGAAAGGAGCCGACCTGCGCGGCTCAACCCTGGCCAACCTTCAGGTGCATGGCAAAGATTTGCATGGCGTGATTGTTGACCCGGCCCAGGCAATTGAACTGATCCAGCTCTTCGGCGTGGAAGTGCGTTCGGCTGAGGTGGAGTAACAGATAGTATTCACCGCCGAAGACGCCAAGAGCGCTAAGGATGTAAAATGTTTTGGAGTTTTCCGCATACTCCGCGCCCTCCGCGGTAAAAAAGTATCTACGTCCTCTGCGGTACCATCACATGTCAGTATCTTTCGAGGTTGTTACTGGCGACCTGCTTGCGCAGCCAGTGGATGTGATTGTAAACACCTGGAACCGCAACCTGCTGCCCTGGTGGCTGTTGCGGCCCCACGGCGTTTCCGGGGCACTCAAGCGGCGGGCCGGGGTGGCCCCGTTTTGGGAGTTGCAACGGTGTGGCCCGCTGGCCCTCGGCCAGGCTGTACTGACTGGTGCGGGACAACTGCCGCACCGGGGCATCATTCACGTTGCCTCCATTACCATGTGGGGCAGCTCCAGCCCCACCATTATCCGCCGTTGCGTTGCCAGTGCGCTGGCCCTGGCCCAGGACAAGGGCTTTGAGTCCATCGCCTTTCCCGTGCTGGGCAGTGGCAGCGCCGGAATCGCCGAGCAAACCGCGCTCACCGCCATGTGCGAGTCACTTCGCGTGCTGACATTTGCGGGCAGCGTGCGGGTGGTGCGGTATCAGAAGTAGGAAAGAACGCGGAGGATACTTAACGCAAAAACGCAGAGACGCAGAGGGTTTTGTCCAGCGCGGTGCATTGGCCTTCATCGCATCCCACCGTAGAGACGCCCCGGCGGGGCGTCTCTACGGTGCATATCAATGATTAGCCGTGCAGCGCAGTGGCGCTTTGGGCAAGCATTGGGGATGCACATCCCTGCTTTCACCGCCGAGTACGCCAAGAGCGCCAGGGATGTAAAACGTTTTGGAGTCCTGCGCACCCTCCGCTGTAAAACAACGCTCAACGCTCAACTAACTCCAGCCCCAGCTTTGCATACACCTCGCCCGCCAGGTCGGCGACCCGATTATCAACATACCAGCCGCCGTCGCGTCGTTCAGCGAGTCGCTCCATCAGGCTGCGGTGGGGCGGGGGCAACTCCAGGTCGGGCAGCAGCCAGCCCTCGCCATGGGGCTGCACCACCAGCGGCGGGCGCTTGCGGCGGGCCTGGGCATAGCCAAGCATCAGGGCGGTGGTTTCATCGGTGGCAGTGAGGCCAGCGCCGCCGGTGCGCTCGGCGAACACCTTGTAGAAGCTCGCCTCGCCCCGGCCTTTGCGCCGCCGGATGAGCCAGCCCGCCCGCAGCGTCACCTGTTTCTGCCCCTCCACTGCAACCGCATCCACCGGCACCCATGTCAGCGCCAGCATGTCGAAGTAGCTAATGCGCTCGATATTGTTCACCGGGCGCGTCACCTCAGGGCCAATCGGCAGCGGCGGCGGCAGGCCGGGTAGGGCATCCACCCGGTCTTCCAGCGTGTAGACGGTGAAGCCGTTGTCGCGCAGGCGAGCCAGCAGGCCGTCACGCCGCCATGTGGTGAGGGTGAAGGTCTTCTCGTCGAGCTTGCCTTCGCCTTTGAGGATATGGCGGGCGCGGTTTTCGCGCACCAGGAAGTAGTTAGGCCGAAGTTCTTCCATGTCAGCGCTGGCACTGTGGGAAGTGGCCGGGCGTGTGGGTCGGGAAGGGCGGGGCATCATTAATCTCCCCCAATGCGCCGCAACATGGGCGCGGTGTAGGCGTGGCAGAGGGCGATCGCCAGGGCGTCGGCAGCGTCGTCCGGCTTGGGAATGGTTTTGAGGTTGAGCGTCATGCGTACCATCTCCTGCATCTGGCGCTTGTCGGCCCCGCCATAGCCCGCCACGGCCTGCTTCACCACCAGCGGCTTATATTCAAAGATCGGCACGCCAGCCTGGGCTAGCGTCAGCAGCACCACGCCACGGGCCTGGCCCACCGAGATAGCAGTGTTAACGTTTTTGCCAAAAAAGAGTTCTTCCACCGCCGCCGCCTCGGGGCGATGTTCGCGCAGCAGCGCCGTGAGTCCTTCATGCAGCGTCAACAGCCGCTGGGCCGGTTCGGTGCCAGCAGCTGTGGTGATCACGCCGTAGGCATGAGGGCGCATGGTGCCACTGTTTTCATCCACCACACCCCAACCAAGAATGGCCGTGCCAGGGTCAATCCCAATCGTTCGCATATAATTTCATTCACCGCGGAGGCGCAGAGGGCGCGGAGAAAGCCAGAATTTGATCCGCGAAGGACGCGAAGTGTCGTGCTTAAATGCAAAAGCCCAGCAGTTACGCCAATCACACAATCGTACCATCTGCACGGTGCAGTACAAAAGAAACCTCTGCGTCCTCCGCGTCTCTGCGGTGAAACAACTCAGGCGAATTTGGCCGCTATTTCTTCGGTGATGTCCAGGTTGCTATAGACCTTCTGCACGTCGTCCAGGTCTTCCAGCTTTTCCAGCAGCCGCAGCACCTGCATGGCGGTCTGTTCGTCGGGCTGCACCGTGGTTTTGGCCCGCATAAACTTTTCTGCCCCAGTGATTGGCAATTTCTGCTCCATCAGGGCCTGGCGCACCAGATTGAGCTGTGTCCACTCGGTATAGACGTTCAGCACGCCGTCGTCGTTTTCCACATCATCAGCCCCGGCGTCAATCACCTGCAACATCACCTCGTCCGGGTCGAGCTTTGTGCCTTCCAGGTCAATGGTGATCAACCCCTTTTGCTCAAACATCCAACCCACCGAACCAGGTTCGCCGGGGTTGCCACCGGCCTTGGTGATGGTGGAGCGCACCTCGGAGTTGGTGCGGTTGCGGTTGTCGGTGGCAGTTTCAATCAGCACGGCCACGCCGCCGGGGGCATAGCCCTCGTAGAAAATTTCTTCCAGCGCGGCTTCGTTGGTTTTGCCCAGGCCCCGTTCAATCGCCCGGTTGATGCTGTCCATGGGCATGTTGTTGGAACGGGCCTTGTCAACCGCCAGCCGCAGGCGGAAGTTCATGTCAGGGTCGCCAATATTGCCGCCATCACGCACCGCAATGGTGATATCGCGGGCAAGCTTGGTGAAGAGTTGGCCTCGGCGCTGGTCTGCCACGCCTTTGGAGCGCCGAATAGTATGCCATTTGGAATGGCCGGACATAACGAGATTGCCTCCTTCCAGATAATTATGTTGCCCATTATAGCACCTTCGTCCGGCTTCATGTCTCGGGGAACGCCGCAAAGCTGCAAAGGAATCTTAGTTTCACAGCTGTTGTCTAACCTGTCGTTCGCTTCGCAGGCGCTGCGCCCTGCAACCGCCCAGCCAAGGGAGTGTCAACATCGAGTTGGGTTGTTTGCGGGCGCTGCCCTTCGGCAAGCTCAGGGGAGCCGCCCTGCACCCCATCTGGCCGAGTAAGTTCCAACCTCTTCCTGGTTTGTTTGCGGGCGCTGCGCCCCGCACCCCGCCCAGAGGGGCCAGCCCCTCTGGACTCCCCGCTGGGGCCTGACGCCCCAGACCCCCGCATGTCAGTCCGGTGGCACCGATACGCACGTTGGCGGATGCCTGCGTCATACAAGAAACATTGGTGCAATGTAGAAATCTACAATCAGGGAATCTGCAATCCCAAGTGCCCGGAGGTATGTGCCACCATGCATGCCCCTGGCCCCTTGCCGCCCGCCGCGCAGGCGACACTAACGGCATAGCAACTTACAAACTGGCACGTGTCGCAAAAATATATTGTGGCAGTGTTTCAACCCCCAATCTGCCAATCTGTTATAATAAGGCCGTCCCACACCGTGAAAAGCCCAATATGAACGAAGGAGACACTGATGTCCAGCTCGGTCGGTACGTCGAAGTATGTGTCCACCAGCGACGGAGTTCGGCTACACTATCTGGAAGCGGGCAGCGGCAAACCGCTCGTACTGGTTCCCGGTTGGTCGCAAACGGCGGAACAGTTTCGTTTTCAGCTCGAAGGCCTGGCCGACCGCTACCGTGTGATTGCGCTGGACATGCGCGGCCACGGTGAGTCCGATAAGCCCGACTGGGGCTACAAAATCACCCGCCTTTCCAAAGACCTGCACGATGTAGTGACGGCACTGGACTTGCACGATGTGACAGTATTGGGCCACTCCATGGGCTGTTCGGTGATCTGGGGCTACCTGGAGTTGTTTGGCAACGCCCGCCTGTCAAAGCTGGTGCTGGTGGATCAGTCGCCCTTGCTCACCTCCAACCCGGCCTGGTCGCCCGAAGAGCTAGAAGGCTCCGGCGCTATCTTCACCCCTGCAGCCGTGGTGGACACATGCAATGCCCTGGCCAGCCCCGAAGGCGAGGCGGTAACGCGGGGCTTTATCGGCGGGATGCTCACGGGCGCATGTTCCGAGGAGCAGAAAGAGTGGATTATTCAGCGTAACCTGCGTATGCCCCGCGCCCACGCCGCCACGCTGCTCTACAACCACTGCGGGCAGGACTGGCGCGACACCATCAGCCGCATTACGCTGCCCACGCTGATTGTGGGCGGGCGGGTGAGCCTGATTCCTTGGAAGTCGCAGGTCTGGATGCAGGGGCACATCCCTGGGTCGCGCCTGGAGATTTTTGAGGAAGCCGAAGGCGGCCAGCACTTCATGTTCATCGAGGGGGCGGCGAAGTTCAACCGGCTGGTGGCGGAGTTTGTGGGCTAATCAGAGATGCGGGATAAGAGATGAGAGATGAACAGTTAAAACGGCTCATCTCCAATCTCTCATCTCCAATCTCCTCAACTTGAGGTACTGTATGACACGGTATGTCTACCTGGGCACCGACAATGGTGCGACCACCTCGAAGACGGGCGGCGTGTGGGACGACGGCACGCCCATCTCCACCAGCCTGTTGCAACGCCCCACCAATGGCGAGTTGGGGCCAGAGGTGCTGGTGCAGAGCTGGGTAGACGCCGCTAGCGACTACCTGGCCGAACATGGCCTGGCCTGGGAACAGGTGAAGGGTGTGGGGGTCGCCATACCGGGGCCGCGCCGCTCCTACGGCGTGCTGGAACGTGCGCCGAACCTGCCGGAAAGCTTTGTGGGCTTTGATGTCTACACCGCCTACAGCCAGGCGCTGGCCCAGCGGGCCGGGCGGGCGGTGCCGCTGGCGGTGGGCAACGACGGCAACATGGGCGGCGTAGCCGAGGCGCAGCGGGTGCGCGGCACCAGCCACGCCACCGTGCTGCTGCTGGCCCCCGGCTCGGGCCTGGGCTGTGCCTACATTGACCAGCATGGCCTGCCGCTGGATGGCGACACGCTGGCCGGCATGGAAGGTGCCCACATGCCCGCCCCGCTCCAGCTACTCAATGTGCCTGCCTACCCATGTGGCTGTGGCCGCACCTGGGGCTGCGTCGAGATGTACACCACACTGGCCGGGCTGCCCCACCTGCTGGCGGACAGGCTGGCCAACTATCCCAACCACGAACTGGCCCATTCCGGCTTGCCGATGAAGGAACGAGCGCTGGCGCTACGGGGCCTGGCCCAGAAAGGCGACCCGCTGGCGGTGGAACTGTTTGATTTTCAGGCCCGCGCCCTGGGGCTGCATGTGGCAACCCTGGCCATGGCCCTCGATCCCGAATTTGTCGTCATCGGCGGCGGGCTGATAGACCCGGTTTCAACCACGGTTGAATTTCGCGAACGCTACCTGCGCACCATCCGCGACACCGCCCAACCCTACCTCTGGCCCAACCAGCAAACCCGCCTCACCGTCGTGCCCGCCGCCCTGGGCGAACTCTCACAGGCCATTGGCGCAGCGCTGGTGGCCATGTATCAGGATCGGGCGTGAGGCGAGAACCAAGAACCAAGAACCGAGCGATCCGTGTTTGAAACGTGAAACGTGAAACGTGGTGCGTACTGCGTACTGCGTCATCCGTACTGCGTAATCCGCGAAACGTGAAACGTGCTGCGTCATCCGTACTGCGTCATCCGTGAAACGTACTGCGTGCTGCGTGATACATAACGACAGGGAAATACGGGAAATACGGGAAATGACGACCTGATGCTCAAGATAATTTCCTTCATTTCCTTCATTTCCTTTGCCGTTCCATCACTCGTCACTCGTCACTCGTCACTCCGCCTGCCCTGAGCTTGTCGAAGGGTCACTCGTCACTCGTCACTCGTCAACCTTTGTGCTGTGCTGTGCATCACCCGGCACGGCTGCCCGTGTATGCTATAATTCGCCATCGCCCCAGCATCATTCCCCCACTGCAACTCAAGACCGCATACAAAGGAGTAGCCTGGTATGAAACGAACGTTGCGTCTGTTTATGCCGTTGGTATCATGTGTGCTGCTGCTGCTCGCGGCTTGTGGGAGTCCCGCGACACAAAGCCAGTCGCCTGCGGCTGGTGCAACGACGCCCGCCGCTCCTCCGGCAGCTACCCCAGCAACGCAGACGGGTGCTGCCGCTGCCTACCCCAGCCAGTTGGTCAACATTATGGCTCCGGCTGCCCCCGGCGGTGGCTGGGATCAGACGGCACGAGCCATGCAGACGGCCTTAGGCAACACCTCGGGGCAGCAGGCCCAGGTGTATAATGTGCCGGGCGCGGGCGGCACGGTGGGGCTGGCTCAACTCGTT
>JALONX010000243.1 GCA_025454695.1 Chloroflexaceae bacterium | reverse complement strand
GGCCCCCCTGAGTGTATCGAAGGGCTTGTCGAAGGGAACCGAGAACTGTGCTTTGGCGCAGTTCTCGGTTTTTTTGGTAAGGGCACTTTTTAGCTAGAAAAGTCCTCTCCAGTGCCTGCTTTCACTGAACAGCGGGGGCAGACGAATTGGGGCGAGTGGTTTGGTGGGCCGACCAATCAAGCATAGTTGGGACTGAAAGATGGGAGTTTATAGCTCGATAATCCCATAGATACGATAGTCAAGTACCATTAACTCTACGTAGCAAACGACGCATCTGGTACTAGATAGTGCTTTACCAAACTCCTACCAAAGCCAAACCTCCAACCGTCGTCACAGTGTTATAGTAGATTTGAGCTAGAACATAAGCTCGATAATGGCAAACCTGGTGAAAGCCAGGGGCGCAAAGCTATGGGTCTACAGCCTTTGGGCTATGACTGCCAGGCCGCCGAGTTATTTGCTTCGGATATAGGCAGTCTGTCATTTTGACAGGCTGCCTTTTTTACCCGCTGGAACTGCTGGAGACCACTATGCCTGCGAAAACAACGCCGTTGCTCTACTCGGTCAACTGGAAAAAGACCCTCGTGATTGTCTGCCTCTTTGCGCTCTGCCTAACGCTGTTGCCCCCGGCAGCCCAGGCCCGCCAGTTGCCCCGTGCCCACCAGGCCCTGGTGGCACTGGCCGCTGAAGCACCCACAGCGCCCGTGCGGGTGATTGTGCAGAAAACCGCTAGCGCTTCGCAGGCAGCCCAGGCCGTAGTTGACTTTGGCGGGACTGTGATCCGCGATTTGTCGCTAATCAACGCCTTTGTGGCCCGGCTCCCGGCAGCCCAGGCCCTGGCACTGGCTCGCCACCCCGGCGTCGCCTGGGTCTCGCTTGATGGCACTGTGCAGAGCACCAGCACCAGCGACGATAGCTTTGTCACATGGGCCACCGTCATTGGCACTGCCAAAACAAATGGCTTTAGCAATAGCGCCAATATGATCGACTCGGGCCTGGGGCCAAATGGCACCTTTGGTTCGGGGAGCAAAGTTGAGGGCGCTTTTGGTGGGTTTACTGCGCAAATCACTCCTGGCTACGCCATTACTCGAGTTGAGGCTGTTTTGCATCTCTACACACGCAGTTCTATCAACAATGATATTGAGCTGGATGTGTATGTTGGTGGCAAAAAAGGCAAGGATGTTAAGATTGACAAAACGGCCTTTGCGCCGTTCCTCGGTCAGCAGCGGGCTGGGCAGCTTGTTATTGATATTACCTCAAGCCGGAGCTGGCAGTGGGCCGATTTCGATAATGGCCTGGAAGTGTTGATTAAACAGGATAAACTGAAAAACAGCGTTGAAACTATCTTCTACGATGCAGTGGGCCTGCGCGTCACCAGCGCTCCCGGCAATGACACCTCCGCCAATACTGCGCCAACTTCCTTGCCGAAAGAAGCCATCCGGGCTGACCGACTGAAAAATGCCTACAACCGGGCTGTACGTGCGCCCGAAGTTTGGAACCAGGGGCCAGCCTTTTTGCAGGGCCAGGGTGTCACGGTTGCGGTGGTGGACAGCGGTGTGTTTAAGAGCCGCGACCTGGCCAAGCGGGTCGTGAAAAGTGTGAACTTTGCTGAGGGCTTCAAGAACGGCGAAGACCGTTTTGGGCACGGGACGTTTGTGGCGGGGTTGATTGGGGGCGATGGGACGGACTCACAGGGTGACCATATTGGCATTGCGCCCAAAACCAACATTTTGAATGTGCGCATCAGCAACGACGATGGCATGTCGCTTGAGTCTGATGTTGTGGCAGCCCTGCAATGGATTTACGAAAATCGTACCAAGTACAACATTCGGGTGGTTAATCTGTCGCTGAATGCTGCCACGCCCCAGTCCTACCACACTAGCCCGTTGGCAGCAGCCTGCCAGATCCTCTGGTTTAATGGCGTAACGGTAGTCGTTTCTGCTGGCAACAATGGCGCGAGCAGCCCGGGCACACTGCTTTCGCCCGCCGATGATCCCTTTGTGATCACCGTGGGGGCGACCGACGACCGGGGCACCCCAACCCTGACCGATGACGTGGTAGCCTCATTCTCCGCCTCTGGACTCACGCCCGAAGGTTACGCTAAGCCCGAAATCGTGGCTCCGGGCCGTAACCTTGTGGGCCTGCTGCCCGAGAACGACCGGCTGAATATTAGTCGAAATCGGGGTTCAAATCGGATTAACAAATCCTACTTCCGCATGTCGGGCACCTCCATGTCGGCGCCAATTGTGGCGGGGGCAGTGGCGCTGCTGCTGCAAGACGAGCCGAGTCTGACGCCCGACCAGGTAAAATTCCGACTGATGGCAACTGCGGCAAAGGGCGACCGCTGGCCAGGCTATGATGCAGCTCGGGCTGGGGCAGGCTACCTCGACATTTTTGCAGCGGTACACGGCACCACCACCCAGAGCGCCAACACCGACATCCCTGCCAGCCAGTTGCTCTGGACGGGCGACGACCCGGTGACATGGGGCAGTGTGAAGTGGGGCAGTGTCAACTGGGGCAGCGTGAAGTGGGGCAGTGTGAAGTGGGGCAGTGTGAAGTGGGGCAGTGTGAAGTGGGGCAGCGATCACTGGGACGAGTAACCTTTGCTTCTCACAAACGGTATAATTGCAGTAGAGGTCAGCTCCGGCTGGCCTCATTTTTTCGTCAGCACGGAACACACCTATGAACAAACGCGCCTGGTATTACATCGGGATTGTCTACAGTCTCGGCCTGATAAGCATAGTAGCATCGTTCGTTACTCTTTCCTCAATTGCATTTGAGCCACAAGCGTTTTTCGTTTTTACGCTGCTCGCGGTAGTTACACAGTTAATTGATGCGGAAGCTCCTCATCATCAACTTTATTCGCCGCACCTGGTTTTTTTCTTTGCCGGGCTGATCTTGCTGCCGCTGCCGGTGTATATGGGCTTAATTGTGGTGTCGCATCTGGTTGAATGGATTCACAAGCGCTTGACTGATAGCCCCAATCTGCGGGTCTGGTATATTCAGCCTTTTAACATTGCTACGTTTAGCATAGCTGGGTTTGCTGCTGCCCTGCTCTATCGCACGCTTCAGGCTGACACAACGGTGTTCTGGTCGAATACTGCAATCGTTGCAGTAGCCATTGCGGCCCTGGCCTTTGTGCTTACGAACCATGTGCTGGTGGGTGCGGCTCTCGTCCTCGCTCGCGGAGTGTCCTGGAAGGATTCCGGCGCACTTGACCGGAACAACTTGCAGAGTGACCTTTTTTTGTTGCTGATGGGCTACCTGACGGCAGTGGTCTGGACGGTGAACCCCTGGCTGGTAGCGATTGCCGTGCTGCCCCTGGTGCTCATCCAGCGGGCGCTGATGATTCCCCAGCTGATGCGTGATGCGCAAACGGACAGTAAAACTTCGCTCTGGAATGCAAGCCATTTCACCAAACTGGTTGAGGCCGAGCTGGAACGAGCTGAGCGATTTAATCATCCAATGGGGCTGATAGTGGTTGATCTCGACCACTTCAAGCTTTGTAATGACACCTACGGTCATCTTGCGGGCGATGTGGTGCTACAGGCCGTGGCAGGTATTATCCGCACCAATTTGCGCGAGTATGATATTGCCGGGCGCTTTGGTGGCGAAGAATTTGTCGTAGCTCTGATTGAGACTGATCCGGAGGAAGCGCTTCGTTCTGCCGAACGGTTGCGCCAGGCGATCGAAGCGGCCCGTATTGAGGTGCGTACCAGCGTCACCCCAATTCAGGTGACGGCCAGCCTGGGCCTTGCATGTTTCCCCACCAATGGCGTCACCCTGGAAGACCTGACGCATAGTGCAGACGAGGCGCTGTACCAGGCAAAAGCACAGGGGCGCAATCGGGTGGTGTGTGCGAGTGAGGTGTTGGTGAGCAAAAGTTAAAACGTCGTCGTTGAAACAGAAGGGGCACGAGTTAGATGACTCGTGCCCCGGTTTTTTCGTGATTGTGCTATGCAGGACTCGCCTACGGTGCTGGGTAGCCAGTAGCACCGGTGTTGTAGCGCCACTGGTAGTAGTGCTGGCCAACGTTGCCCATCTCCACCCGGAAGGCGGGTGGGTTGGCCGGGTTGTAGGTCAACACCCGTCGCTCGAAGACCTGGAACAGGATCGGCACTTCTTTGCCACCAACTTTGGCCTTGACCCAGTAGGCCCCGCTGACGGGCAGGCCAAAGACGAAGATTGGGTCGTAGACCTGGCCGCGCACGTAGCGCCCGTTTTCATACACCAGGCCCTGCTGGTTCATAAAGTCTACAAAAGCTTTGGCCACACCGTGGTTGTTCTCGCCCCGCACCAGGATGGTAGCCGGGTCGTTGGCAAAATCGCTAAACCCGCTGATTGAGCCATCCACGTTTAGGTAGCCGGTGGCGGGCTTGCCCAGGTCGCCAGGGTTGACTGCGCCAGGGTTCTGGTAGAGCGGCAGCAGGTCGGCATAGGTGGGGAACTGCCCCTGGTCGCCGATGGCGCTGACGCGGGCCGGGCCACGGAATTCAAAGCGGCTGTTGCCGATCTGCATGCGCCCGCTCATCAGCTCAATCGGTAGCAAGCCATTGGTAACATACCACTGCTGATTCGGGTCGGCGGTCGGGTCGTTAATCTCCATGCGGCTCTTGTCGAAATATTGCACCGGGCGCAGGCCCTCCACACCTTCAACATAGGTTTCTCGACGCAGCGGGCTGATTGGTTCTGGCCCCCATGTCCAGGAACGGCCACTATTCTGTTCCAACACCGCCTTGTCCTGCCGATCCCAGGTGCGCTGGAAGGCGGCATTGCCGATGCCAGTGGCGGCAAACACCGGCTGAAGGGTAATCAGGGCGGTAGCGGCGACGGTGGCGATTGCTCCGATCATGCGCTTCTTCATTGTTTCCTCCTGTATGTGCTGCGTGAGCGTACACGCTTGTGATGGTCTTATGGTAGCGCTCTGGCGGGCAAAACTCCATCACAGCAGACTCAGGCGCAGATCAAGAAGGGCTGATGTTCCGGTTGCAGGGCAATGACAAGCTGAGAGGAAGGTGAAAAAGGAAAATTAGTACCAGGGTACGGTTGCAGCTGCCATGGGGCTGTAGTACGCTAAGAGTAATTGTGACTCGAACTATCTACCTTACTTCTCAGCAAGGAGTCACCCAATGTTGTTGCGTGCCTGTATTGCCCTGTCCGCCGTGCTGGCCCTGGGTGGGCTAACTGCCTATGCCAGCGAAGAGACCGCCCCATCGTCGGAAACGATCATCAGCCTTGAGGCGGTGGTGGCCCCCGCCGATGACCTGGCCCTTGAGCCAGCTGCGTTTGCACCGTCCTTTTCGCGGGTGTTTCTGCCGCTGGTGCAGAAGGCTGGTGCAAGCTCGAATCCGCCGACACCGACCCCAACCCCGCCTCCAACGCCGCCTTCCCCTGGGCCATCCACCGCCGACAGCCTGGAGCAGCAGGTGCTGGCCCTGGTGAACCAGGAACGGGCAAAAGTCGCCAACTGCCCTGCCCTCGTGTCTAACACTTCGTTGATGCAGGCGGCCCGTGGCCACAGCAGCGACATGGCCACCAACAACTACTTCAGCCACACAGGTTTGAATGGTTCAACGCCGAGCAGCCGTGCCCGCGCCGCTGGTTACACCTCCGGCGGGGTGGGCGAAAACATCGCAGCGGGCTACAGCAGCCCCGCCAGTGTGATGGAAGGCTGGATGGAGAGTGACGGCCATCGGGCGAATATTCTCAACTGTTCCTACCGCACGATTGGGGTGGGCTATGCCACCAACAGCGGCAGCCGCTACCGCACCTACTGGACGCAAAAATTCGGCACGCGGTGATCAATGCTCACCGCGGAGACGCGGAGGGCGCGGAGTTTTTCTCGTCTCTTTCTCTGCGTCGTATGCGTCCTCGGCGGTGAAGTTGAATTATGGATGATTCTTCGCCAAACGCGCAGGACGCGAGGGGATAAGGTGAAAAAGAACCCTCTGCGTCCTCTGCGCCTCCGCGGTGAATTATGTTAGTCAGCCAACACTTCAAGCACGGTGACGAGTTTGTCTACCCAGTCGTCGCGCAACGCCCGCCGATCCAGACGGATGAATTGCGGGCCGACTTTCACGGTAGCGTCGCGGCCAAAACGACGGCGCAGCCGTTCACGGGTGGTCGCGTCTACAATCGGCAGGCGCACCACAAACTCTTCATTAGTAGTGATGACGGAGGTGACGCCCGCTTCCAGGGCCAGCGCCTTGATTTGCAGCCAGGTCAGCAGGTGCAGGGCGGGTGGCGGCGGTTCACCAAAACGATCCCGGAGTTCCTGGCGCAACGCCCGCACCTCGTCCGGCTCCTGGGCCTCCACCATGCGCAGGTAAACGCTCAGGCGCACCGTTTCGTCCGGCACATACTCTTCTGGCAAATAGGCTGTAAGGGGCAAGTCCAGCGTCACCAGCGGACTCACCAGCACCTTTTCGCTTACGACGAGGGTTGGTTTATCGCTGCCAGCTGCCGGTTTCTTGCCCAGCGCTGCTGCTGCGGCCCCGTCCTCATCCTCATGGCCATTGGCCAGATTGCCGTTGTTGGCGGCTGGTTTACGCCGTACCGCTGCCGCCTGTTCCCAGTTGCCGGTGGTTTCATAACGTTCTTTGAGCTGGCTCACGGCCTGTTCCAGCAGCCGCGAATACAGGTCGAAGCCCACGGCGGCGATGTGGCCGCTCTGCTCGGCTCCCAGCAGGTTGCCCGCCCCGCGAATCTCCAGGTCGCGCATGGCGATGCGGAAGCCCGCCCCAAGTTCGGTTGCTTCCTGAATAGCCTGGAGGCGCTGCTGGGCTTCTTCGGTGAGCTGGCGACCACCCTTGTAGAGCAGGTAGGCGTAGGCCCGGCTGGCGCTGCGGCCCACCCGCCCTCGTAGCTGGTAGAGCTGGGCCAGGCCGTAGTTGGTCGCGTCGTCAATGATGATGGTGTTGCAGTTGGGCACGTCCAGGCCGCTTTCGATGATGGTGGTGCAAACCAGCACATCGTAATCGCCATGGAAAAAGTCAATCATCACCCGCTCCAGCTCCTTCTCGTCGAGCTGGCCGTGGCCTACGCCAATTTCAGCATCAGGCACGAGGGTGCGGATGTGGTTTGCCACATGGTAGATGCTCTGCACCCGGTTGTGGACAAAGTAAATCTGCCCGCCCCGCTCCATTTCGCGGCAAATTGCATCGCGGATGAGGTTGTCGTCGTAGGGCACGACATAGGTTTTGATCGGCACGCGGTCTTCCGGCGGGGTGTCAATCACGCTCAGGTCGCGGATGCCCGCCAGCGACATGTGCAGCGTGCGCGGGATCGGCGTCGCGGTGAGGGTCAGCACATCCACCTCGGCCCGCAGTTGCTTGAGTCGCTCCTTGTGGCGCACCCCGAAGCGTTGCTCCTCGTCTACAATTACCAGCCCCAGGTCTTTAAAATGCACATCTTTTGAAAGCAGGCGGTGGGTGCCAATGACAATATCCACCTTGCCCGCCGCCAGCCGCTTGACGATCTCGTCCTGCTGGCGGGCGCTGCGAAAGCGAGAGAGCATTTCCACCGCAACGGGAAATGCCGCCATGCGCCGGGTGAAGGTGTCGAAATGCTGTTGGGCTAGCACGGTGGTTGGCACCAGAATGCTGACCTGTTTGTTGTCCTGCACGGCCTTAAATGCCGCCCGCAGCGCCACTTCGGTTTTGCCAAAGCCCACGTCGCCGCAGATAAGCCGATCCATCGGCTGGGGCGCTTCCATGTCGTGTTTCACATCGGTGATGGCATGGAGCTGATCATCGGTTTCGGTGTAGGGAAAGGATGCCTCCAGTTCGAGCTGCCATTCGTTGTCGGGCGCGTAGGAATGACCCTGACGCAGCTGCCGCTGGGCGTAGATCGCCAGCAGGTCGTCGGCCAGGTCTTGCACGGCGGCGCGGGC
>JALONX010000242.1 GCA_025454695.1 Chloroflexaceae bacterium | reverse complement strand
GCTGGATGAACTCGCGCATGGTGGTCTGGGCATTCACATCCAGGCCAATAGTTGGCTCATCGAGAAAGAGGACGCGGGGCTGGTGTAGCAGCGAGGCGGCCAGTTCGCACTTCATGCGTTCGCCCAGGCTGAGCTTACGCACCTGGGTTTGTAGCAGCGGCTCCAGGCCCAGCAGACTCACCAGTTCATCCAGGGTCTGGCGGAACTGGCGCTCAGGGATGCCGTAGATCGCCTGATTGACTAGAAAGGTCTCCATGGCAGGCAAGTCCCAGAAGAGCTGGTTGCGCTGGCCCATCACCAGCACAATCTGCGAGAGAAAGGCCCGTTCGCGGTGGTGGGGCGTGTGCCCTAGCACCTCAGCCCGCCCGCCGGTTGGGTGCAGCAGCCCGGCCAGCACCTTGAGCGTGGTGGTTTTGCCCGCACCGTTTGGCCCTAGAAAGCCCACCACCTCGCCTGGCTCAATGCGAAACGAAACATCTTCCACCGCCCGCACGGTGGTGTAGTCGCGCCGAAACAGCCCGCGCAGGCTCGCCCCCAGGCCAGCGGCCTTTTGATGTACGCGGTAGTGTTTGGTCAGGTTTTCAACGACAACTGAAAACATAGGGCATATCCAACTACGTACTGCGTGCTGCGTACTGCGTATTTCTGCAATCTGCAATCTACAATTGAATTGTAGTGCAAACCTGCCTGCACGTCATCCGCCATGTGGCGGATTGGTATAGCATTGATTAAAGCAGATGGGAGGCGTGGTTGGGTATCGCTGAGCGATACAAATCAGAGGTCAAAACATTTCTCACAAAGGCACAAAGCCACAAAGGAGCGCAGACGAACATGCATCTGTGCCTACTTCGCGACTTTGCGGCTTTGCGGGAACGACAAAAACGACTAAGGCAGTTTTTGGAAAAAATGGTGAGAAGATGGATGGCTTGTAGCAATCGTCAATCGTCAAAAGCGCTTCGCGCCGCCCTTACGGGCAACGTCAATCGTCATTCACTCGCCCTCAATCAACAGATTATCAATCAACCTGGTGTTGCCAATGCGCACGGCCATGGAGAAGAGCACGCCGCCCGTGCCGACGCTGTCCAGTTCCCGTAGCGTCAGTGGGTCGGCGGCGCTGACATACTGGGTTTCGGCCAGCGCCTCGGCGTGTAGCACCGTTTGCATGGTGGCCCGCAGCGTGTCACCATTGCGCTCGCCGGACTCGTAGCGCTGCTGCGCGGCGCTGAGGGCGCGGTGCAACACCGGCGCGGCCCGGCGCTGTTCGGGCGTGAGGTAGGCATTGCGGCTACTCATCGCCAGGCCGTCTGGCTCGCGCACGGTGGGGCAGATGATGACATCAAGCGGCAGGTTCAGGTCGCGCACCATCTTTTTCACCACCACGCACTGCTGGGCATCCTTCTGGCCGAAGTAGGCCCGCGTGGGCTGAGTGATGGTGAAAAGTTTGCACACCACCGTAGCCACGCCCCGAAAATGGCCGGGCCGGGCGGCCCCTTCCAGCGTGTCGGTCACACCCTCCACCTCGACATAGGTGCTAAAGCCGGGCGGGTAGATTTCGCTCATCGGTGGCGTAAACACCAGGTCGGTGCCAATCTCGCGCAGCAGCCCCAGGTCGCGCTCCATGTCACGGGGGTAGCGGTTAAAGTCCTCGTGGGGCGCAAACTGCGTCGGGTTGACGAAGATGCTGACGGCGGCAGCACCACATTCGGCTTTAGCCCGCTGCACCAGGCTCAGGTGGCCAGCGTGCAGGTAGCCCATGGTGGGCACCAGGCCCAGGCTGCCAAACTGGGGGCGAACACGGCGAAAATCGGCAATTGTTTCGATGATGTGCATGTGGCGTATTGCGTACTGCGTACTGCGTAAAACGTGATGCATGAAACGTAAAACGTAAAACGTGATGCGTAAATCAGGTCAATCGAAAATACTCTATAGCGTGTCCGGGTCAATGCCGAGGGCGCGGAGGCGGGCGGCAAGTTGTTCAGCGCGGGCAGCTTCTTGCTCGGCGCGGGCGGCTTCTTGCTCGGCGCGGGCGGCTTCTTGCTCGGCGCGGGCGGCTTCTTGCTCGGCGCGGGTGGCTTCCTGCTCGGCCCGCTGGCGCTCCCGTGTCAGCAGTTGTTGCAATTCCACAAATGTCAGGAAGCGCTCGCCATCGGGGCGGTAGATTGTTAACTCACCGTCAGCGTCTTCGGACAGCTCAAAGCGGATGCCTAAACGGGGACTTACCCAACCATCTATCGTCTCGATTGCGGTGAGTAAGTTATTGCTACATAGCCAACCTGCCAGTTCGAGTTTATCAGGGTCGTACAAGTAATACTCTTCCACGTTGTAGCGGTTATAAAAGTCAAACTTGCGCGTCATTTCCATTGCGCGGTTGCCAGGCGAGAGGATTTCAAACACCACCTGCGGCCCAATGCCACCCTCGTTCCACTGCTGGTAGGAGCCACGGTAGCCCTTGGGCCGACCGAACACCACCATTGTGTCGGGGGCAGCGCAGATGTTGGGTTTGCCCTCCACCGGGTACCAGAGCAGATCGCCCGCGACAAACACATCGGGATTGTCGGCAAACAGCGCTTCCAGGTTCTCCTTGATCGTCACAATCCACTGAAACTGCAAGGTATTGTCGGCCATGGGCTTACCGTCGCTTTCAGGATAGACAATGGCCGAAGCCGGTTTCTGCTGGCGGGCTGTTGCCATAGCGCACCTCTTTGTATCTCTCACAAAGGCACAAAGGCGGAAAGTCCTTACACACAAACGTTGATCTGCTTCTCTTTGTGTGCTTTGTGCCTTTGTGAGAGCTGTTAAAAACAACTCTTTGCTCTATTGTACCCGATCCTGCCTTATACCTCCCACACGCCGCTGGCGATGCGTGGTAGTTCTCCTGCCCGCATGGCGGCGAGCATGGCTGGCCCAGCGATGTAGACCCAGGCATGCACCGGCCCCGCCGCCGTTTGCACCTGCCGCACCACCCGCAGGTACATGCCGCTGTGGCTGGCCGCGTCGTAATCCTCTAGCCCGTCAAGCTCAAGTAAAGCCACATGGTAACAGGCTGTCTCCAGTGTGATCAGCACGCCGTTCACCTGGTCGCTCGCATCCACCAGATCAGGCGCTTCGGTTAGAAACGGGTAGGGGCCGTAATCGAACAGGGCCGCCCCGGCGAGGCTGGCGGGCTGCTCGGCGCTGGTGCGCCCGGCCAGGTAGCGGCTGTAGTTGCTGCCGCCGGGTTTGAGTGTGCCGTAGACGAAGAAGGGAAGCATAAAGCCAAGTATGAGTTATGAATGATGAGTTATGAAGCGGCATTGCAAGCTACGAATGAGACAAGGAGTTTTCATACTCCATACCTCATACTTCATACTTTTTTTAGTGCTTCTGCAAGTTCTTCGGCTTTCATGCTGGAGCTGTGGTCGGCGGTGGGGAAGCTGCCTTCGCGTACCTCCTGATTGTAGCTGGCCAGGGCCTGTGCCATCTGCTCGGCCAGGCTGGCGTAGCGTTTGGCGTGGCGCGGCACAAAATCGGTGTAGAGTCCCATCAGGTCGTGCCAGACCTGCACCTGCCCGTCGCAGCCCGGCCCGGCCCCAATGCCAATGGTGGGGATGCGCAGCCGTTTGCTGATTTCGCTGGCCAGCTGGGTGGGGATGAGTTCCAGCACGATGGCGAAGGCCCCCGCCGCTTCCAACGCCAGGGCATCTTCAAGGAGGGTGCGGGCGGCCTCGGCAGCTTTGCCCTGCACCCGCATGCCGATCTGGTTGACCGACTGGGGGGTGAAGCCCAGGTGGCCCATGACGGGCACGCCCAGGGCCACCAGCCGCTCGACGATGGGGGCCACAGCTGCGCCGCCTTCCAGTTTCACCGCCTGCACCCCCGCCTCTTGCAGCATGCGCCGCGCCGAGGCCAGCGCTTCTTCGACGCTGGTGTAGGTGAGAAAGGGCAGGTCACCGACGATCAGGGCCTGCTGGCTGCCCCGCACCACGGCTTTCGCATGGTGAATCATCTCGTCCAGCGTCACCGGTACGGTAGACTGGTGGCCCAACACCACCATGCCCAGCGAGTCGCCGACGAGGATGACGGGGATGGCCGCCCGATCCACGATCTGGGCCGAGGTGTAGTCGTAGGCGGTGATCATGGTGAAGCGCTCGCCGCGCCCCTTCATTTTTTGCAGATCAAGGATGGTGGTGCGCATGGGTTGCTCCTTTGTGAGAACCAGGAAATGAGAATCAGGAACCAAGAACCTTTGGCGGTTGCCAGTTAGCAGTTGGCAGTTAGCATAACTCGAAACCTTAAGCAAGGTTCTGACAGGATTTACAAGATTTACAGGATTTCGCTCTGGCGAACTGTGTGTTGGTGGCAACCTTTGAAGTAACCTGCCTGCTGCTGAACCCTTGTCTTAGCCAGTAATGGCAAACTGCCAACCGTGGATTGCTACCTACTCTGCGTCTCTGCGTCTCTGCGTCTCTGCGTTACGCTTGCGGCTTCCGGTAATGGCCAATGCCAGTGACATGCGGGTGAACTGCCTGTGTCCGCCCTACACCTGAGCGGTTCGCAGGGGCATGCACCACTGGGCTTGCCCCTGGCAGCTGACTCGCTTTTTTCTAAATTGCAGTACACTACAGCGAGAACCAAGAACCAAGAACCAAGAACCAAGAACCAAGAACCGAGAACCAAAGAACCGAGAACCGAGAACCAAAAAACTAAGAACTGAGAGCCGTCGGCAATCGGCAGTTGGCAGTTGGCAGTTGGCAGTTGGCAGTTGGCAGTTGATAGTTGGCGCAATGTATCACGCTTCACGTTTCACACTTCACGCTTCACGTTTCACGTTTCACGTTTCACTATCAACTCGTAACTCGTTATTCGTAACTCGACTTCAGGCTATTATATGCTGGTTGATGAAGTGCTTCAACATGTGGATGAGGCCGGGCTGGTAAACTTTTTGCAGCGGCTGGTGGCAACGCCGAGTGTGTTTCTGCCGGAGGTGCCGGGGGCGAATGAGGAGGCCGCTGCTCGCCTGGTGCATGAGCTGTTGCTTAGCTGGGGCTGGCAGCCAATGTGGCAGGAGGTTGCGCCGGGCCGCCCTAACGTGATTGCCGAACTGGTGGGGCCAGACGGGCCGGGGCGCTGCCTGCTGTTTGAGGGCCATACCGATGTGGTGACGCCCGGCGATGAGTCGGCCTGGACTCACCCGCCCTTTGGGGGCGAGGTGGTGGGTGGTCGGCTCTATGGGCGCGGCGCGGCGGACATGAAGGGCGGCCTGGCGGCGATGCTGTTTGCGGCGCGGGCGATTCAGGTGAGCGGGGTGCCGTTTCGGGGGCGCATTCGGCTGGCGGTGCCGGTGGACGAAGAAGGGCTGATGCTAGGCATCAAGGGGCTGGTGGGGGCGGGCCACGCCGATGGGGTGGATGGGGCGATTGTGTGTGAGCCGGAGGGCCGCGAGGTGTGTATCGCGCAGAAAGGCTCGCTGCGGCTGCGGCTGCTGGCCCACGGTCGCATTGCCCACGGGGCCATGCCCGACGAGGGCGTGAACGCGCTGCGAGCCATGGTGGGCTGGCTGGGGCGCGTGCTGGCGCTGGAGGAGCGGCTGCATGCCGAACTGGGGACGCACCCGCTGCTGGGGCGGCTGCATATCACGCCCACGGTGGCCCGTGCGCCGCTTCTGCCCGACCCGGTTCAGATGAACTGCCTGCCCGCTGCCTGTGACGCCTACCTCGACATTCGCAGCCTGCCCAGCTTGAGCCACGGGCAACTGATCGGGTTGATTGAGACCGAGGCTGAGGCGTTGCGGGCGCTGCACCCGGAGTACCGCTTTGAGACGCATGTGATTGATGACCGCCCACCGACCGAGACGCCTGCTGCCCACCCGCTGGTGCAGGCGGTGCTGGCGGGGCACCAGCATGTTTACGGCGAAACAGCGCTGTTTGGCGGCGTGCCCGGCTCCACCGATGGCACGATCCTGTGGCGCGAGCGTGGCATTCCGGTGGTGGTCTATGGCCCTGGTGACAAGCGCATTCCGCACCAGCCGGACGAGTGGGTGGAGCTGGCCGAGGTGGTGCGGGCGGCGCGAGTTTATGTGGTGGCAGCGCTGACGTTTTTCACGATGAGCGATGAACGAGGCAGACGTGAAACGTGCCCAAAGTCCTGAGTGCTGAGTACTGAGTGCTGAGTACTGAGTACTGCGTGCTGCGTGCTGCGTGCTGCGTGCTGCGTGCTGCGTACTGAGTGAACACCGTACTGCGTGAAACGTGAAACGTGCTGCATACCGAGTTACGCAGTACGCAGTACGCAGCACGTAGCCTTGTCACCTTGTCACCTTGTCATTCCGGCCCCGGTTTCCAGTCTTCGGTCTCCGGTCTGCTCATCGTCAATCGTCAATCATCAATCAGAAGAGGTGTAACCATGCCAACCCCAACCGAACGCGCCGCCCAGATCGAACGCCTGCGCCAACTGCCCGATGAGCTGGAGCGCCGCGTGCGCGACCTGACGCCGGAGCAGCTCACGGCCCTGCCCCTGGCGGGCGAGTGGAGCGTGGCCCAGAACATTCACCACCTCGCCGACTCGCACATGAACGCCTTTATCCGGGCCAAGCTGCTGTTGACCGAGGAACACCCGACGATTAAACCCTATGACCAGGACGCCTGGGCCAGCCGCCCTGATGCCAACCATGCCGACATTGACATGTCCTTGCAGCTGCTGCGGGGCTTGCACCAGCGCTTTGTGAAGCTGTTTGAGGGCGTGAGCGAGGTGGAGTGGGAGCGCGCCGGCTTGCACCCGGAGAACGGTGTGTTCAGCGTGGCTGACCAGCTGCGGCTCTACGCGGCCCACGGCGAGGCCCACCTGGAACAGATTGACCGGACGCTGGCGGCGCTGGCGCTGTGACCGGAGACCGGAGCCAAACAATAAATAGTAAATGATGAGCGACGAATGCAGTTGACTTGTAACTCGTAATTCGTAACTCGTAACTCATAACTCGTATGAACATTCCCCTGATATGCACCTTGAGCGATGGAGCACTGCTGGAGCGGCGCGAGACATTGTTTGTGGGGCTGCGGCAGCAGGTGGAGGAAACGATAGCGGTTGAGAACGGCTACCGTTTGCGCTTCCCCGCCGCTGCCTTGCGTGCGGTGTTGACGCTGATTGAGCTGGAAAGCGACTGCTGCCAGTTCCTCACCTTTCGGCTGACGGTGGAACCAGCCCACGGCCCGCTGTGGCTGGAGATCAGCGGGCCGACGGCGGAGGCAAGCGGCATCATTCTGGCGGAGTTGGGAATATAACTATGCGACTGGCCATCATCGGAGCAGGTGCCCTTGGCGGAGTGATCGGCTGGTATCGCAGCAGCGTGGCGGGCCACGAGGTCTGGCTACAGGATGGCTGGGCTGAGTATATGGAAACGGTGGCGCTGGAAAACGACAATCGCCTGCGCTTCGCCGACACTGCCATGCGTGACATGGCGGTCAATCGTCAAAAGCGCTTCGCACCGCCCTTATGGGTAACGTCAGTCGTCAATCCCCTTGCGCCACCACCCGGGGCCTGCGCAGCTCGAATACGCGCACGATGACGTAGGCCAGCAGTGTGACGACGAAGAAGACCAGCAGCAGCCAGGCGCAGCTTTGCAGCGTGCCGATGACGGTGCGGTAAACCTCCAGTACCCAGCGTTCGATGGTGAGTTCCAGAATCGGGTTGCCCTGGTACATGCCAGTGATGTAGCGCTCCAATTCCCAGATGCGCACCCCGCCGCCAATCCCCACCACGTAGATGGCGAACATCAGATAACGGGCCCAGGCGTGGCTGATGTCGTCGGCAATGATGCGCTGCAAAATGCCTTCGGCGGGCTTCTTAAACAACCATGCCACCAGCGAGGCTACCCCAACGGCGATAGCAAACGTGACAATCAAGAGTGTGAGAAACATAGC
>JALONX010000241.1 GCA_025454695.1 Chloroflexaceae bacterium | reverse complement strand
GACTGAAGTCCGCACTACATGCATCTTAGCGCAAATCTGTAATGCGCTGGTTGATGATGCGCTGGCACACCGGGTCGCTGGCAATGATCGGATCGCGGCAGATGCGTTTGGCTTCGTCCCAGTCGCGCTGGAAGGCGGCCTGATCGCCCTGCCGGCGATAGACGAGGCTGCGGTTGTAGAGCGCCAGGGCCGCTTCTGCCGAGTCGGGCGTAGCGGTCTGGTTGGCCTGCGTGAAGATGTCAATGGCGGCGTCGGGCGCACCCTGCACATTAGAAAGCACAGCCTGGTCGTTGGCAGCGCTGCTCACCGTGTCGTTGTAGATGTTACGAATGCGCGGTGCGAGCAGGGCAACCGTCGCCAGCAACAACACGGCTAGCAACGCCGTTCGCCAGCCCTGCTTAACACGGGGCAGCAGCGCCACCAGCCCTTCGCTAAGCATGTAGACGCCCCACACCACCAGACTCACATTCAGAATCGGAATGCTCGTTGGCAGTGCCCCACCACTCACCAGGTAGACAGCCACTGGCAGCAGCCCAAGCAAGCCGATGAGATAGGGCCAGCGCTCGTCCAGTTCCAGCGTGCGTTGTAGTTGCAGCGGGCGAGTGGCCAGCCAGTAGGCCATGGGAATGAGAATACACGCGCCGCTCAGCGCCAGCAGCGCGAGCGCGGCATAGAGTTGGGGCGGCAGCAGCGTCGTCAGCGGGATGACATTTGCGCCGAGGGTGAAGAGCAGCATCAGCAGCAGTCCCAGCACAGCCAGTGCCCCACTTTTGCTGCGTAGCAGGTTGTAGCCCAGGCTCTCTTGTGGCACCACCAGGTGAAGGTGAGCGAAGCGCTGGCCAACATCCTCTTGTAGCTCACGATACCAGCCGGTGATGCCGTCAATGCGTAGGTCGCGGTTGTCCAGGTCTTCCAAAAAGCTGCGCGAATAGAGCGGCAGCGGATTGCTCCAAATGCAGCGATCCAGGCTGATCCAGCGGCGGATGGATGGCCAGGGCATATGCTCCACCAGGTCGCCCCGGCTATTGTAGCGGGCGATGCGCTCAGGCGTGGTTTCAATAATATCGGGCTGTTCACGCTCTTCAATGCGGCTGAGCGGCAGGGCGAAGATGATCACCAATCCCAGCGCGGCATAACAAGCCAGGTACACCATGCCGAGCAGCGCCAGCACCCCCACCACCCGCAACGGGTCGAAGGAGAGCGTGGCGGCGAGGATGGTACCATCAGCCAGGATGCGGGCCGGTGAGTAGCTGGGCACGACGATCGCCAGCACCAGCAGGGCCAGCGGCAGCGTCAGCACCGAGGCCGCCCGCAGCAGCCACTGGTAGGAACGAATGAAACGGCCCACGTAGCGCTTTTCCGGCTCAGCGGCCACAATCGCGCCGATGCGTTGGCCAATCGGACTCTGTTCGCCCGCGTCGCGCCGCCATGTACGCAGAATGTGCAGCACCCGTTCGCGGGCGGCGGCGTAGCGGCGGGTGCGAAACTGCTTCAGGCTCGACTGGAAACTTTGCAGCGCCGCGTCATCCTGGTGCATGCAGGCCAGCACCCGGCCTTGCAGGGCCAGAGCCATGCTCTCATTGCGGACATCGCCCAATGCGCGGAAGATCGGCAGGGCCTCGTTCAGCAGTTTCTGGGCGTCGGCGGGCTTGTTCAAATCCAGCTGGCAGGCCGCCATGCTCACCAGCAACTCGGCCCGGCGGTAGGGTTCCTGGGCCGGGGGCCGCTCCAGCAGGGCTGTGAGGCGGGCCAGGGCTTCGGTGGGGTAGCCAAACAGCTGTTGAATATCGGCCAGGCGGTGCTCGGCTTCCAGCATACCCCGTTCATCGCCAGTGGCGCGAAACTGGCTCAGCGCGTCGGAAAAAGCGCCTCGGGCGGTGTTGTAAAGCCGAATCAGCAGCCAGTTCTGGTAGCGGGCGCAGTAGCGGGCCACTGGTAGCGCCCGGTTGGTGCCCCGCACCAGCCAGCCCACAATCAAAAAGGGCAGGCCAAGCAGCCAGTCCCACAGGTGCAGCAACATGTGCAGAACAGGCACGGGCGACACGGCGGGCACATACCAGCTGCCGGTGTTGATGCCCATGCCCTGGTACGACTCGCCAAGCAGCAGCAGGGTGGCCGCCACGGCCCGCTGGTTGTTCTGGCGCTGGAAGTAGGCCAGGCTCTGCTGGTAGTAGCTGGTGGCCTGCGCCCAGCGACCGGTTTCGGCCAGCACCATGCCGAGGGAGCGCTGCACCTCGGCCAGCAGTTCGGCCTCACTGGCGGCATCGAGCTGGTGCAGCAGCCCTTCAAATCTGGCAGCGGCGGCTTCAAGTTGTAGGGCCGACTGCTGCCCCCGCGCCTGAAGGTACGTTAGCCAGTGCTGCTCTTTGGGGTCAAGTCGCATGTCACTGGTGACTTGCAGCAGCAGTTCGGCGTCGGCCAGGCGATGCACCGTTTCAAGCTCTTCAAACGAGGCCCGCAACTGCCGCATGCCCTCCGCCGCGTCGGCATGCAGCAAGTGGTAGAGCGCCTCGCGCCGCCACAGCTCCCGCTGCGGACTCAGGGGTACACCGTGAACGGTGGCGCTCACCGGGCGCGGCCCGTAAACCTCTGGCGGAGTGCGCCGCTCGTTGAAGTAACGATAGAGCCGCATGTGCCACGTGCGTCGCTCAGCGGGCCGCTCCTGATTCCAGCGTTCCAGCAAGGTGCGGCGCACCTCGTCGTGGTAGGTAAAGCGGCCATCGCCCAGGTCGCGCACAAAGCTGTAGCTCGCCAGCAGGGCCAGCACCCGCTCGTTGCCCACGTCGCTCTCGCGCAGCACGCCCAGCACATCGGCATCGAACCAGCGCACCAGGGCACAACGCAGCAGCACCTGGGCCTGCCGTTCTCCCGCACTGCGCAGCACCTGCTCAAGCGAATAGATCAGCAAGGCATCAGCGCTTTTGCTGTTCGCCATGCGCTGCATCGGCCCGGCCATTTCTGCTATGCGGTTGTGGTAATCAGCGTTCACAATTAACGAGTGCCTACTGGCTGACCGGAGACCGAAGACCGACGACCGGAGCCAGGCGATTGACGCGGGACGGAACCGCAAAGGAAATAAGGGAAATGCGGGAAATGTGCTGAGAGCCAAATTGTCATTTCCTTTATTTCCCTGGCTTTACACTTCACGCATTACGCATCATGGATTACGCATCACGGATTACGTTCAGTATACCGCGTCCACCGCCATTTGTGCGTTAGAAAAGTAGTAGGGTCAGGGCGAATGCACTGCTAGTTTTCGTGCTCATTTTTTGTGCCAATTCCGGCAATCCAAAATCCAAAATCAATTTTACCACTCCTCATCCGGCACAGGGCGGTTGGCCTGGGTCAGGTTGTCGCCAATGATGCCCATGAGCTGGGGATTGCCCTGCACTGCCGTAAACAGGGTGCGAATTTCAGCATCGGTGAGGGTGCTAAGGCCGCGATTTTCCCGCAGGTATTGAGCCACGTCCTCTTCCACAAAGTTCTCCAGCGGCATGCGCCCAACCACATCCTGCCACTCGATGCCGAACTGCGGCAGCCGCCGCCCGGCCAGCACCACCAGCACATTGGGCAGGTCGCCCTCGCGCACGCGCCGCAGCAGCTGCCCGCTGATCCAGCGGTCGGCGGCATTGGCCAGCCAGCGGCTCTCGTCCAGCGAAGTGCGTTCGTAGGAATCGAACAGAAAAATCGCCCGCTGTTTGCTGGTGAGTCCCTTCAGGTCATTAAAAAACACCGTTGTCACCCGGTCTTCAATCGCCTGGATGGCCAGCGGATTGTCGCCCTGAATGATAAACAGGTTATCTTTGATGATGTTGCCGCCCGCCACATCGCCAATGTTGACGCTACCAACCTGGTTGTTGCTACCCAGATTGATATTCACCGGCCCGCCCCCGCCGCCTTCCAGCACCACCCTGGGCGTAGTGGCAGCGTTGATGGCTGCGGTGAGGGCGTTGAAGTGCCGATCACCAAAAGCATCGCGGAAGCGGCGCACCAGCATCAGGGCGTCGTAAGCCTGGCCGTCGGCAAAATCAATCAGCACCGGCAGGGCATCGGCGGCCTCACTTTCGTGGGCGAACTGCCGCAGCAGCCACGACTTGCCCATGCCCGGCCCGGCCTCAATCAGAATAATGCGGCGGGCACCACCGTCCAGGCTCTTGCGAAAACGCTCAAGCTGCATGAGTCGATCAACAAAAAGTGTCTGGAGGGTGCGAGCGGACATGTAGGGATTGGAGATTGACAAGATGACAAGATGACAAGATGACAAGATGACAGCAGCTAAACCTCAGCAGGGACGTGAGGGAAATAAAGGAAATGACACGATGATGCAAGGAACATTTCCCTCATTTCCATTATTTCCTCTGCATTCCATCCTCTGCGTCTTTGCGGCTCTGCGCCTCTGCGTTAAAGCGGCGTTCTCAAATCACATTCCGCTCGGCGCTGAGCGCACCGCTGCCGAAGCGGCTGATGCGCAGTTCGTCCACATTGATGCTGTGAGCGCGGCCATCGAGAATTTCTTCCGCCATGAGCAGCCCGGCGGCGGGGGCGTGCATGATACCGTGGCCGCTGAAACCACTTATGTCAATATAATTAGGCAAATCGGGGTGGCGGCCCAGCACCGGGTTCGAGTCGGGCGTAATTTCGTACAGCCCGGCCCAGCACTGGCTTTCGGCCAGTCCCGCCGCTTCCAAAATGGGGAAACGGTGCAAACCGGCCTCCAGCACGCTATCGAGCCAGTCCCAGTCCACCTGGGTGTTGAAGCTGCTCGGCTCGTTTTTGTTGGAAAGGCCCATCAATATGCTGTCGCCCTCTTTGCGCATGTAAAACCCGCTGCCCACATCAATCGTCAGCGGAATGGGGCCAGGAATCTGCGGAAACGGCGTCGTCATGTAGATGTTGCGACGGTAGGGCAGCACCGGCAGGTTCAACCCGGCCTCGCGGGCTAGGTAGCCGGCCCACGGCCCGGCAGCGTTTACCACCATGTCACAGCCCACGCTGCCGTTACTAGTGCGCACCCCCGTCACCTTGCCGCCGGTCAGCTCAAACCCGGTGACGGTGGTGTCGCGGTGCAGGCGCACCCCCAACTCGCGGGCGCGGCGCAGGTAGCCCAGGGCAATGCCATAAGGGTCGCAGTAGCCATCTTCGGGGCCATAGGTCGCGCCCAGCAGCCCGTCCAGGTTCATGTGCGGGATGAAGCGGGCCGCTTCTTCAGGCGTCAGTAGTTCCACCTCCACGCCCAGTTCGCGCTGCATGGCGGCGTTCTGTCGGTACTGCTCCCAGGTGGCGGCGTCATTCACCAGAAAGAGGTAGCCGACCTGGTGCAACTCGGCGTAGCCGCCCACCTCCTCGGTAAAGTGCTTAAGGCGCTCGATGCTGTAGCGCGACAGGCGCACGTTGGTGTCGCTGCTGAACTGGTGGCGCACCCCGGCAGCCGAGCGGGCCGTGCTACCGCTGATCTCGGCTGGCTCCTTTTCCAGAATGACCACATCCGTACAGCCCCGCGCCGCCAGGTGGTAGGCCACGCTGGTGCCCATCACGCCCGCTCCAATAATCACAACCTGCGCGCCCTCAGCCATGGGTGTTTCCCTTTCAACTCGTGCAACTTGACCGGACAGAAACGCAGAGACACAGAAACGCAGAGATATTTGTGAACTACACCTACTTGAGTTTGCAACAAAACCCGGTGGCATCATGCAACACTATGTCATTCCGACCGCAGGAAGGAATCTGCATTGCGCTACACTGAAGACCCCTCGCTCCGCTCGGGGTGACAGAGAACTTCATTGATGGACAGATGGCACATGATGCTCCCTTGTCATCGTGTCCATTTCCAATCCCCAATCTCCAATCACTATTCTCTCTTTCGCCGCATCGGCTCCTCCGGCACTTCCTGCGATTCTTCGCCAGATAACGCCTGGGGATCAACGGGCGGTGGTTGCACCGGCTTGTGCCGCGAGCCGGGCCGTTTGTCATCGGTGCCCTGCTGCTGGCGGCGCTCTTCACGCCAGGCCAGCCGCTCGCGGATCTGGCCTTCAAAGCCCCGGTTGGTTGGCTCGTAGTAGATGCGCCCTTCCAGGTTCGGCGGCAGGTGGCTCTGGTCGGAGCGGCCTGCCTCCAGGTCGTGGGCGTATTCGTAGCCTTTGCTGTAGCCCATGCCCTTCATAAGCTTAGTGGGGGCGTTGCGCAGGTGCAACGGCACCGGGTCGTTGCGGGTGCCCTCCACATCCTTCTGGGCTGCGCCATAGCCCCGGTAGACGGCGTTGCTTTTGGGGGCCTGGCACAGGTAAACCACCGCCTGCGCCAGGGCCAGTTCGCCTTCTGGCTGGCCCATAAAATGCACCGCCTGCTGGGCTGCCATGGTCTGGGGCAGGGCTTGTGGGTCGGCCAGGCCAACATCTTCCACCGCCATGCGCACCACCCGCCGGGCAATGTAGAGCGGGTCTTCACCGCCGTCGAGCATGCGGGCCAGCCAGTAGAGTGCGCCGTCGGGGTCGCTGTCGCGCACGCTTTTGTGCAGGGCCGAAATAGCGTCGTAGTGCAGTTCGCCGTTTTTGTCGTAGCGGGTGGCTCGGCTTTGCAGCGCGTCGCGGATGTCGTCCAGCGTCAGCAGGCGCTTGTCGCCCAGGCTAGGAGCCTTTGCCCGAGCCGCCGCCTCCAGGGCGTTGAGGGCAGTGCGGGCATCACCGTTGGCCATGTTCAGCAGATAGCCCCGCGCATCGGCGGCCAGCACCACGTTGAGGTCGCCCAGGCCCCGCTCCTTGTCCGCCAGCGCTCGATCCACCAGCTGGCCAATCTGCTCGTCGCCAAGCGCCTCAAGCGTGAAAACCCGCGCCCGCGACAGCAAGGCACTGTTGACCTCAAACGACGGATTCTCAGTGGTCGCGCCGATCAGGATCACCGTGCCATCTTCCACAAAGGGCAACACCGCATCCTGCTGGCCCTTGTTGAAACGATGAATCTCATCAATAAACAGCACCGTGCGCTGCCCAAACATGCCCAGCCGATCCTGCGCCTCTTTGGTGACGCGGCGTAAATCGGCCACACCGGCAGAAACGGCGCTCACCGGCTCGAAGTGGGCGTTGGTGCTGTTGGCCACAATACGGGCCAGGGTGGTTTTGCCACTGCCAGGCGGCCCCCAGAGAATAATCGAAAAGAGCTGGTCGTTTTCAATCGCCCGCCGCAGCAGCCGCCCCTCGCCCACAATCTGCTGCTGGCCCACAAACTCATCAAGTGTGCGGGGGCGCATGCGGGCCGCCAGGGGTGCCTGCTGCTGCAGCGCCGACTCACGCTGCATGTCAAAAAGATCTGGTGTACGTTTGGGCATAGACGATATATGGTCACCACGGAGAATACAGAGAACAGGATGTAAATGAGAACTTGGTGAGTATCCTCAGCGGCCTCAGCGACCTCCGCGGTGAAAAAAGTCCGTGTGCGATGGTCAATAAACGTGATTCTGGCCCATTGTAGCACAGGTACTGGCTATTCCCAGTACTAATTGTCCGCATGGGTTATAACCATCCGGGATCAGAGGGCTATTGTAGGTTTCCAATAATTAGTGTATAGTAGATACATCAGAAGAGACGCTGCACCGGAAAACCTGTAGGCTTGCGAACAAGCCCCATTGTTACTTCTTCGTGTTACATCTTCATACTCTTCTTACTCCTCTTTCTCCCCCGCGCCGCAAGTTATACAAACCGGGAGCAGCGTCAAATCTCGGTCAAAGATGACGGAACAGAGCAGGCATTATGCTTGCTCTGTTTTTTTGCCCTTTACATAGGGCAAACCGGGGTATAATAAAAGTGACCGAAGACCGGTGACGGAAGACCGAAGCCCGCAGAACCGAGCACAGGGTGCAGGTAGCAGCGGTCAGATAAATCCAGAAACGCAAAGATGCAGTGAG
>JALONX010000240.1 GCA_025454695.1 Chloroflexaceae bacterium | reverse complement strand
TTGCCCGAGCAAGAACTCGCGGAAGTGGCGTAGCGCTCCAATCACCGCCAGTTCGCGCCCGCTCAGCCCCGCCTCGCCCAGGCCGAAGATGCCCTCGTCCGTTTCGACTTTGACCACCAGCTGGTTGCGGTTGCCCACCCACACCGGGTAGGGTTTAATCTCGGTGATTTTCATACGGCGCTATTCTGCTTCATCATGCTGCCAGCCCAGCACGCGGGCGGCTTTGCGACAATCGAAAAAGCCCTGCTGGCCCGCCAGTTCGCCGCGCACTGGCACGTCGGGGAAGTAGCGGCGGGCCAGGTCGAGCGATTCTTCGGCGGCGGCGGTGCGGGGGGCCACAATGTAGAACACCTCGTGGCCCACAAAATCAGCGCTGAGGCTGAGCAGGCAGGCCCGGCATGCGGCGGCCTTGCTGGTGTAGGCCCAGAGGTGGCGAACAGCGGTGTCACCAAGATGCCGCGTCCCTTCCACTGCCTGCGCGTAGCTGTCTACCAACCAGTGAAAACGCATGCTGGCGATGCTCATCCACTCATAGCGGCGGGCGAACGAGTCGGCCTGCTGCTCCAGCACCCACTTCGAGAGCGAATAGGGGTCTTCGTTGTAGGTCGGGTGGTTCTCGTCCAGCGGAACATAGTCGTAGCGAGGTACACGGCTAAAGGCCGCCCCGGTGGCGTTCACCGACGAGGCCAGGCAAACGCGCTTGATACCGAGGGTCGCCGCTGCATACAGGGCGTGGTAGCTGCTGGCCGTGTTTTCAACATACACCTGCGGCGCTGGCGCGTGCATGGGCGAGCGGTGGGCGGCAAGGTGAACCAGGGCCTCGCAGCCATGCACCGCAGCGATAAACTGGCCCAGGTCGCCCACATCGGCCACCAGGTAGCTGGGCAGGCGCGGCGGCGCTGGAAAGGGATTCTGGGGCAGGGCACGGTCAATGCTCACCACATCGTGGCCCTGCTGCATCAGAAACGGAACGAGGACGCGGCCAAGCTCACCGCTGCCGCCGGTGACTGCGATCTTCATACAAAAGCTACTCCTTTTTCTGCCCAAGCAGCAGACTACTCAGCGCATCATTCATGTGGGCCAGCATCAGCAGGCGGGCCTGGGGGCCGTTGCGCTCGCGCAGGGCCTCGGCAATCAGCAGGTGATAGCGCACGGCCCGTGCCGTCATGCCTGGCTCAACGGCAGTGCGTTTGCGGCTTTCCAGCATCAAGTCGCTGACACTTTCAATCAGCCGTTGCAACACCGGGTTGTGGGTGGCCTGGGCAATGCGGTGGTGAAACAGCACATCAGGCTCCACAAAGTCGCGCCCCACCGCCGCTTCGGCCTCCATCTGCAGGGCCAGTTGCTCAATCTCGGCTAGCTCTTCCGCCGTGCCCCGTTCGGCTGCCAGGGCCGCCAGTTCCGGTTCCAGAATGCGGCGGGTTTCGGCCAGGGCTATCAGCAGGTCATTGGTCACATTGTTGGTGTAGTCGTCCAGCGGCAAAATGGGCCGGGCGCTGGCGACAAACACGCCCCGCCCGTGTTCAATCTGCACCAGGCCAATGGATTGCAGCGAGCGCAACGCTTCGCGCATGGAGCCAGTGCTGACGTTAAAGGCTTTGGCCAGCTGGGTGATGCTGGGCAGGCGCTGGCCCGGCAGCCATTCACCTTTGCTGATGTGCTGACGCATGGTTTCAAACAGCGACTGTACCACCGGGTTGCCCGCTGGTACGTCGTTGCCGGCTGCAACGGCGACGGACAGGTTACGTTCTGTGCCTGGCGTTTCTTCCATTTCCGATCCCTGCATGTTGGGTTATGCAGCACCACGTCATTGTTCCAATAGGTTAGCATACCTGCCAAGCAACGAAATTTGGAATGCAGCAGCCATGCTACCGTGTGCGGCAGTATGGCTGCTGCACTCCATACTGCGCTAACGCGGTAAAAAGGTACAGTTACACGATAGTATTGCGGGCGCTACGTCCCGCCCTGCCCAAACGGGCCAGCCCCTTTGGAAACCCCGCTGGGGCCTAACACCCCAGACCCCCGTATGTGACACCTGTGGCCGCGACACGCATGGTGGCAGATGCCTCGCCTGTTCCCCATCTAATCGGATCAGCTAAATATGAGTAACTTGGCAGCAACTCTACCATAGCCTGTCGAAGGGGCCGGGGGTATCGGGGGCCGGGTGGCCCCTGACCGCCCGCCGCGCAGGCGAAACCAACAGCGACACCGCAACTCACGTCTTGAACGATTCTCCCCTGGTTCGTATTTCGAACTCGGGTTCAATACAAATCCAGCGCGACGCGCTGCTGGTTGGCCGGGTCAATTTTCACCCGCACCCGTGCGCCTGGTTGCAGCATGCCCACCTGCAAGCGCGGAATCAGGCTTCTGGTGGACACCTGATAGGGCAGCTGGCCCGGCGCTTCGACCTGGAGCAGCAGCTGCGCTACCGGATTGTCGTTCATCGTCTGGCCCGTGTCGCTCACCTGCAAAATCGTCGCCTCCGCCGGAATGCCCCTGGTGCGCAGGTCGCCGCCGCTGACCTTGCGCATGTAGCGCAGCACAAAAAACATTACCAGTCCGGCAAAAACGAAACTGCCGATGGTGATCCATAGTCCCATCGAGCCGATGAAGCTGGTGAGACCGATCAGGTCGTTCATAGCGGTGCCTTTCTATGTAGATATAGCGTGCAGCTCTCACAAAGGCACAAAGGCACAAAGGGTTTCAGAAATACAGTCATGTGTAAACCTTTGCGAGCTTTGCGGCTTTGCGAGAGCTGCTGCGGTGTGCGTCGCTACTGCGAGCTGAGCGAGAAGAGCAAGTACAGCTCGTTGTTGACTGGCTCAGCAATGCGGGCCACGGTGAGGCTCTGGGTGCCCCGCGTCCAGATACTCAGCTGCGCCATGTCGCTGCCGGCAGCGGGCATATTCAGGCTCTTCCAGCCGCTCCCTTCGAGTTTTTCTTTGTAAAACGCTTGCACGCTGTCCCAGCTGGTGTCTTTGGGCAGGGTGTACATGCGCTGGTCGAGCTTGGCACCCATCTGGCCAGCCTGCTGCACGTTTTTCGCCAGTGTGTCGGCAATCGGGTTCTTGCCTGGTTCCAGCAGCTGAGCATTTTCAAAGACGGGGATGTCGTTCAGGGTGACGGCGCTTGCGCCACCACAGCCAGCCAGCACAGCCAACAATAAGGCCAGCAGCGCAACGAAACGGAATGATCGAGCCATGGTTCTCCTCCTTTTACGATAGTTTTCACGCTCTTTTCACGTTGAGCGGTTACGATAGGTGTAGTTTCTGAGTGTAGCGCCACAAGACATATTGCACTTGACATTTCTTGACAAAAACTTGACCGCCTGCATTCAAATTGCCGGGCGCGGTGCGTTTGTTGAGGTAGGAGACACAGGGCGCAGCAAAACGATGCAAAGGAAATAAGGGAAATAAGGGAAATGGTTTTGTGCGCCGCATGGAAATCCCCTTTATCTCCCTCATTTCCCTGAGTAACACGCATTACGCAGTACGCATTACGTTTCACGTTTCACGTTTCACGCAGTACGCATTATGAAACCTAACCGCACTCGCTCCGCAACACCGACGTTTACCACCGCGCTCAAGCTGGTTCCGCCGGAAACTCAGAGCTTCGGCAGCATGTTGCGTTTTCTGCGGCTGCGGGCCAGGCTCAACCAGCGCGACCTGGCGATTGCGGTGGGCTATAGCGAAAGCCAGATCTGCCGCCTGGAGCAAAATGGCCGTGCGCCGGATGTGGATGCGGTGCGGGCGCTGCTCATCCCGGCTTTGCAGATTGAGGCGGACTCAGCCGAGGCGACCCGCCTGCTGGAACTGGCCCAACTGGCCCGCGTGAGCCGCAACGAAACGGCGGACAGGTCGCAAGCAGCGCCGACGGGCGAAGGGGCCGCCATGCAGCTGGGGCGGCTGCCCACGCCGCTCACCCCGCTGATTGACCGGGTGGACGAGCTGCACGAACTGCGGCGGCTGCTGGAACGTTCGCACACGCGCCTTGTGACGCTGGTGGGGCCGCCGGGGATTGGCAAAACCCGCCTGGCGTTGCATGTCGCTGCCAGTGTGCAGTCGAGTTTCGCCGACGGAGTGGCTTTTGTGGAGCTGGCTGCAGTGCAGCAGGCCGACGGCGTGCTTCCGGCGATTGCCCAGAGCCTGGGGCTGAAACTCTCGGACTCACGCCGCGCCCAGCAGGCCCTGGCGGCGTTGCTTGGCAACAAACAGCTGCTGCTGGTGCTCGACAATCTGGAGCAGGTGGTGGGTGTTGGCCCGGCCCTGGTGGAGCTGTTGCAGCTGGCCCCACGCCTCAGCATGCTCGCCACCAGCCGCATTGCCCTCGGCGTGAGCGGCGAGCAGCAATACCCCGTGCCGCCGCTGGAACTGCCCGCCCCGCACCAGGCGCAGTCGCCGGAAGACTTGTTGAACATCCCCGCCGTGCAACTGTTTGTGACGCGGGTGCAGGCGGTGCAGCCCCAATTTATGCTGACGAGCGCCAATGCCGCAGCCGTGGCCAGCATCTGCATGCGGCTGGATGGCCTGCCCCTGGCGCTGGAGCTGGCGGCAGCCCGCAGCAAGCTCTTTCCGCCCCAGGCGCTGCTCAAACAGCTGAACAACCCCGGCGGCCCCTTGCAGCTGCTGGTTGATGGCCCCCGCGATCTGCCAGACCACCAGCAGACACTGCGGGGCACGCTGGCCTGGAGCTACAACCTGCTGCGTCCGGCGGAGCAGTGGGTGTTACGGCAGCTTGGCGTGTTTGTGGGCGGGTGCAGTTTTGAAGCGGCTGAGTCCGTCTGTGGGCGGGCGGGCGCACCAGAAGCAGGAGCGTATGGCGTGCTCAGCATTCTTGCCACGCTTGCCAATCAGAACCTGGTGCTGTGCAGCCACGATGACGAGGGTAATGGGCGGGTTGCCATGCTGGAAACCATGCGCGAATTCGCCCTGGAACAGCTTCAGCGCGAAGGCGAGCTAGACGCCGCCCGCGCCAGCCACGCCGCCCACTACGGCGAGCTGGTGGTTCAGGCCGAACCGGCGCTACAAGGGCCACAGCAGGCCGAATGGCTCCAGCGGCTCCATGCCGATGTTGGTAATCTTCAGGCCATGCTGCTCTGGCACAGCCAGCACGAACCGGAGCTGGCCTTGCGTTACGCCAGCCAGTTACGCATCTTCTGGGTGACGCGGAGCTACCTGCACGAGGGCCGAACCTGGTTGGAAGGGCTACTGGCCGCTCGCCCTGCACCGGCAACCACGCTTGATGCCCAGGCCCTGGCGGCGCTGGCGCTGATTGCCGACTATCAAGACGATTTTCAGCAGGCGCAGCGCTGGTTGGAAGAGAGCCTGGTGCTGGCCCGCCAGCTCGATGATCAGCGCACCGTGCGGGTGGTGCTGGCGAATCGCAGTAGTGTGTTGTTTCGGCTGGGCAAGCGTGAAGCGGCGCTGGCTTGCTGCCAGGAAAATCTGGTTCTGTGTGAAGCGAACGGCGACTGGCTGAACAAAGGGCAGACGCTGAACCTGCTCGGGTTGATGGAGAAAGACCACGGGCGCTATGAACCGGCGCTGGCGTGGTTGCAGCAAAGCCTGGCCTGCTTTCAGCGGGTGGGCCATGTGCGCGGTCTGGCCTGGGTTCACCTCACCATCGCCAATGCCCGCTACTGGCTCGGCCACTATCCGCAGGCCCACCGGCACGGCAGCGAGTCGTTGCGGCTCTACACGCTGCTGGGCGACGAGGCCAACATTGCCTGGGCGCTGGAGTCAACCGCGATGTCGGCGTTTCGCACGGGTGCGTGTGCTGCTGGCGAGGAGCTGTTGGGGCAGGCGCTGGCCTGGTTTCGCAAATACAACCGCCGCGATGGGGTGGCCCTGGCCCTGCTAGAGTTGGGCCAGATCGCTGAACAGCAGGGCCATGCCGGGCGGGCACTGGCGCTGCAACGGGAAGCATTGGCAATTGCCCTGGCCAACGGCGAAAAGCGCCGCCTCGCCTTCTGCCTGGAAGGCACCGCCTCGGCGCTGGCGGGCAGCCAGCCCCATGTGGCGGTGCAGCTGTTGGGTGCGGCGGAGCGGCTGCGCGAAGAGGCCGACGTGCCGCTGCCGCCGTGTGAACAGGCCACCTACACCGCCCTGCTGGCCCGGCTCCGGGGCCACATGGCGGACGATGCTTTTAACGACGCCTGGCAGGCCGGGCGGGCACAACCGCTGCACGGGGTGGTGCAAGCGGCGCTGCAAGAATGACCAGGAACCCGGCCTCAACGCAGAGACGCAGAGGCACAGAGGCGGGTTTCTTTTACTGCCGAGAACACAACTTTCGCCGTTGGCCGTTGGCCGTTGGCCGTTGGCCGTTCGCAGTCCGCAGTCCGCAGTTCGCAGTCCGCAGTTCGCGGTACGCTTCACGCCCCACGCAGTCCGCCGTTCGCAGTTCGCAGTCCGCCGTTCGCAGTTCGCAGTTCGCAGTCCGCAGTACGTTTCACGTTTCACGTTTCACGCAGTTCGCAGTCCGCAGTCCGCAGTACGTTTCACGTTTCACGTTTCACGCATACCAACAGTAGGTACTACTACCACGTGCAGCATGGTGCTGGTTCCGTCTGGCGATCTGCCGCATTGCAGCCAACGGGAACAGAGGTTGTAACAAAAATCACAGATGACAAAAAATTTAGGACTTTTCTACTATGGATAAATAGTACGTTATCGAGTATACTGAACCTACCACACCAATGCAGCCCTACGTGAAAGCCGTGTCGCAAAACCGTTGCCCTAATGTAGATATGGTCGGCAAAGCGCTCTCCACCACCGATTGCCCCCGCGCCAGGCCGCCGTACCGGAGCAAGCAACAGCTATGGACATAGCCGCAACGCCCGCAGGCTAATTCCACCTTCCAATCCACCCAACGTTTCAGTCCATCTTCGGCCTGGCGAGGTTCTCGCCTCGCACCGACGCCGATACAGCCTTACCGCGTGTCTGGTATGAACCCAGCATGTTCATTGCACGGTAAGCGCTGTCGCTCTCGCCCTGCTGTCTGTTCTACCCCTGGGAAGACGTGCCATGTCTTCCGGGTGAGTCTGTGTCTGCTGGAGACAGCTCGTTTCTGTGCTATTGGTTAAGCAACCCTGGAGGTTTTCTGTATGCGTTTTATCTCCGCAATAGCCCTGTTGCTGGTCGCCGTGTCGCTTGGTGCGTTATATTCGGTTCAGCCTGCGCCCATGATTCTGGCGCTAATCCCGTTGCTGCTCGGCGGTGGTGTGGCGGTGGTGTTTTTTGGGGGGAAACAGGGCGCGGTGTTGCTGGCGGCGATTGCCCTTTCTCTTTCGATTGCTGCCGCCAGTGCAATTGGCATGGAGCGTTGGGGCAGCACCGGGGCGCTGATGCTGCCAGTGGTGTGGCTAGCGCTGCTGTTTCTTGGCGTGGTCTGGGCCTGGAACAGCACGATCTGGGTTTCCGGCGGCACCGTGGTGCTGATTCAGCATCCCGGTGGGGCGCGCAAGCACTTCGGGCCAATGCGAACCTGGCCCGCCCTGCCGATTTTTGAATACCACTACGCCACCATCCCGCTCTACCGCATGATTCAGCATGTGCATGCCACCGACATCAACACCCGCTCACTCTGGAACCTGAAGGGCCTGGAGATGGAGATTCACTACCGCGTGCGCGACCCCGACAAAGCATTCTCAGGGCTACCCAATCGCTCGCGGGTGTTTCGCGCAACAGCAAATGAGATGAACACGCCGTTGCATAAAGCTCTGCTCATGCCGGTGTTCTGGGAACATGTGCTGGGGGCACGGGTGCGCGAAGAGGCTGAGGATGTGCTACGGCAGATCGTCTATCAGACCTTCAACTACGCCACCGAGATTAGCCTGGAGCGGGCGCGGCTGGCCGGTGAGGTGCAAGAACACCTGGCCGAAGCCGCCCAGCACTGGGGGGTCGAGATTACCG
>JALONX010000239.1 GCA_025454695.1 Chloroflexaceae bacterium | reverse complement strand
AAGAGACCACAAGGAACGAATTGCTGAAGTGGTAACTTAATGCTTGGACGTGTATCACAATAGCACGGTTTTTTTGAGAGTCAATGAGTTTAATAATACTTTCTCGATCTGTTTTTGAGATTTAAGTAAAAATTAGGTATAAAACGACATGGGTCTCGTGTAAGCTCTTGCTGGAGAGTCGATTTACTTGGTGACCATCCTCTACGCCATTCCCCGCTACGATAGTGCTGCCATGGGCAACCGCATTCACGCCGAGGTGATTGAATGCTGGCGTGAGCATGGTGTGCAGTCCGAGGTGCTGTCGCTGGATGCCCGCTTGCGCCGCCTTACCACCACGATTGAAGATGGGATTACCGTGCATCGCCTGCCGGTGAGCAGCAACCTGCTGCTGAAAGGCGCCAACCGTGCCCTGGGGGTGCCCTTTCACTACCCCTACCTGGCCGGGGCACTGGCCCACTACCGCCGCTTTCTGGCCAGCCGCCGCTACGAACTGGTGCATGTGGAAACCGCCTTTCCGCTGGGGCTGGTGGCCGGGCTGTTGCCGCGCCGGGCCAGTCCGCCGCTGGCCGTCACGCTGCCGGGGGCCGACATTATGGCCGAGCCGGAGTACGACTATGGCTATGCCCGCTTTGGGGCGGTGCGGGCGGCGCTGCCCTTTGTCTACCGCCGGGCCGCCCTGCTGCGGGCCGACTCACCCCAGATTCGGGAACTGGCTATACGCCAGGGAGCCGCGCCGCACAAGGTCACGGCCATTCCCTACAACATCAGCGCCGACAGCTACCCCGCGCCCGGAACGGATGTTGCTGCATTGCGGGCTACCAGCCGGGCTGAGCTGGTAGCTCGCCACCAGCTTGATCCAGATCGCCCCATTGTCGTAAGCTTGAGCCGCCTGCACCCCTTTAAGGGCGTGGCCTATTTGCTGGAGAGCCTGCCCCATGTGCAGCAGGCCGGGCTGTGGCCCCAGCTGCTGGTGGTTGGCCCGGCAGTGAAGACTCGGCAATTTGGCGATTATGGCGAATATTTGCGCCGAAAAATGGGAACACTTGGGGTGGGGTCGAACGTCATACTAACGGGGGCATTGGAACACAGCCAGGTGCGGGCTTATCTCGCCGCTGCCGATGTGGTGGTGGTGCCGTCGGTGGCCGAGTCGTTTAACCGGGTGACGGTGGAGGCCGCCGCTGTGGGCACGCCGGTGGTAGTGACGCGCACCACCGGCGTCAGCGCCTATGTGGCGGAAGCTGAAAGTGGCCTGGTAGTGGAGCCGCGTTCGGCGGGGGCGATTGCGCAGGCCCTGTGCCAGTTGCTCAGCGACCAGGCTCTATGGCAGCGTTGCCACAGCCGGGCTGTGCCCATGGCCGCTCAGTTTCGTTCGGAGGCGATTGCAGCTGCGCTGCTTGAATTGTATAGGCCGATCTTCGGCAGGGAGGTGTGAGCGAGCATGAGCAATAGTTAGTGGCTGTAATGCTACACAATGTTAGCACATATTTGACTTACAGGAACTACGCGCCCGTCACCCAGCAGGGCTGACACATTCCACGCGAAAAAGACGTTTTTGCCACTGCCAGCCCTTGTCACCCCGCATGAAGTGAGGGGTCTTCAGCGCACCGCAATGCGGCTTCCTCCCGGAGCCTGCCCTGAGTACAGCGAAGGGGTCGGAATGACAGTGTGTAGCAGGGCAGACGAAGGTTCTTGCATACCGTAGCACATAGAGCAACGATGCAATTTTTCAGCTACATATCAGCCAGCTGTCATCGTGCTGTAACACATTTTCAACTGGTTTGTGCTATAGTCATAAGCCTCCAACCCCCCACGTTGTAGCACACCAGGGTAGCTTGTGCGGCTTGTGTAGATCAACGTTGACAGCCACGAACCGACATCCACCGACCAATCGTTCCTCCCCGTGTTGCTTCGCTCGTGTCTGTCTGCATCACGGACTACTCGTCTGTTCACGGAGTTTCTTTGTTTCCAATGATCCGCGTTGTCATTCCAACCAGCGAGAGAAATCTGCATTGTAGTGCGCTGAAAACCCCTCCGTGTGGTCGGGGTGACAACGAGACTTCAGCGCTCCACGTTGTCATTCCGACCGCAGGGAGGAATCTGCACAGACTACTACGTCATCTGCGACTACAAACAAAGGTGCATATGCCCTGGTCACCGGCGTGAGCAAGTTGACAAATCGCCGAAATCCAACTAGGATACGCTGCCGCTGAAACAACTTACCATAACGAGGTGAGTGCGGCTTGTTTCCCCGTCCGAAGCATGCATGAAGGAGTGTATGGTATGAAGTCCAAGTCACAACAGAATATTGTCCTGCTTGTAGGTGCAGCTGGCCTGATCGCCCTGGTCATTTTTGGGGCGGTGTTTAGTTTTGGGCAGAGTGGCAGCGGCCAGGCTCAGGAGCCAACGCCAATTCTGCAAATACCAGAACCTACCCCGTTGCCGACAGTGCCACCTGCACCGACCGATGTGCCGCGTGTGGCAGGCGTGTCGCTGGTTAACCTTACCTTCGACAATGCCCAGGCCTTGCAGAGTGTGGAACTGGTGGAGCTGGATCAGGTGTTGCCTGATAGTCGCTCGAACTGGATTGTGCGTGATGGGCGGCTGGTGCAGGATCGGACAGGCCGTACCCGTAGCAGCAGCATTCAGCAGACAGCAGTGCTAGCGGGCAAGGCGGAGCTGAAGGATTATACCGTCAGCACCAAGTTCTACGACGAGGGCAATGGCACGATGGGCTTGATCGTGCGCCGTCAGGGCAACAGCTTCTATCGTTTTAGCATGCTTTCAACACGCTATACTGATAATCCCAAGCTGCTGCTGGAAAAAGTTGTGGATGGGCAGGCGACACCGCTGTGGCAGTCGAACGAAGGTGCCTACGAGCCACTCACCTGGTACACCGTTTCAATGTCCGCGGTTGGCTCCAAGCTGCAAGTGCGTATCAACGACAAAGTGATCGCTGAAGTTACCGATAGCACGCTCAGCAGCGGCCAGGCCGGTATCTATACCCGTGCCCTGGGTGGGATTATGTTTGATGATCTGGCGATTGTCGCTCCGTAGAATGCACAATTCCGTTCTGCACCATGTATTCGTGCTAACGAACAGAGGAAGGACTCTATGCTTCGCGCAACGTTTCTCGGGCTGTTCTACGCCCTTGTGCTAAGTGTGTCGGCCCTGCCGCAGCGCAGTGTGCTGGCCCAGCAAACCCCGGAACTTCAGCAGAACAACGTAATTCCAGGGGCTGACAATGGTAAGTTTCCCGACATTGCAACCTTTGGAAATACAGTTCATTTGGCCGCTGGTAATGCCCAGAATGCGCTCTACTGGGAAAAGCAAGACACAGCGCCAAACTTTGGTAATCCTGAAAACTTAGGTCGAGCCTCTGGTGCGGAGCCGCAATTCACAACTGCCTCCGTTGCGACAGGCCCTGATGGTACGATAGGCTTTGCATGGATCGACCAAACAAGTCGAGCCATTCAGTATCGTCAGAAGTCGCCTGGCGGTGCCTGGGGGCCTGCCACAACTGTGATCGGCGGAGGGTTTCGTGTCGATATGGATGTAGGGATTACGAGCAATCGCACAATTATTGTGGCCTGGCGTGATATCGAGGCACCTATTCGTTATCGTACCTCTACGAATGGTGGGGCAAGTTGGAGTAACATTATCGATCTTTCAGATCGGGTCGGTAATGGATTTTCTGCGATAGCAACTGGGGCAAACAACCAGACTATCATAGCCTATTCCCAAAACGAAGGCGATGATACTATTCAGGTACACGTCGCAAGTTGGAATGGGAGTGGGTTTACCTCACAACGCCTCTCTGGTGGTGGGGGCGATCACGCAAATCCCTCAGTGGCGATTTCTGGGACGGGTGTAGCTTACGCTTCCTGGCGTAGCATTAACGGTAGCGTCTTTTTTGCTGAGCGTCAACCAGGAGGACAGTGGGTTCCGTCTCGCTTAACCGGTGATGCTGCGGGAGCTGATAATCGCACGGCTATTGCTGCAGATGCAGGCAATAACCTGCATATCTTCTGGCAAGGCCGAGGTGCAGCGCTGTTTTATGCCTTTCGACCAGGCGGAGGCAACTTCTCTGGTTCACCCCTGGAAATACCAAACCCTGGTGACGGTTTCTTTAATGTCAATATGGCAGCTACATTAACTGGCACCACAGCCTATGGCCATGGCGTCGCAGAACTGTTTCCAGGCCGTGGGCTAGTAAATCGCTACTTCCGCTTTGCAGCCACAGGCGCGCCGGGCGGTGGCGGTGGTGGCTCCTTGATCATCGAGAATGGTGCCCGCATTATTGCTGCCAAGCCGAATGTCAGCGTGTCGTTCCCCGGCATTACCAATCCGACCGAATACGATATACGCTGGCGCTGGGGGCAAGAGCCAACTGATGCAGCCAGCGATTCCAGCGGCTGGCAGACGCTGAGTGCCAACCCCTTTGCGGTACCTATTTCTCAGAATGTGAACGTGGGCGACTGTGTGGCCGACACGCTGTTTGCCCAGTTGCGCCGCAAGGCCACGCCGAATTCGCCGCTGGGTGTGGTGCAGGGCAGCATTATCGTGGACAACGCGGTGAATGTGTCTACCCAGATCAGCAACCCGAACATGGCTAGCCGGGCTTCCACCTTCACCTCGGGCACTGGCTCGAAGCTGGCCGACCTGAATAAAGAGGGCGGTGCCCGCGATGGCGATGCGCTCTACACGCGCCAGCCCAGTGTGATGGTGCAAGTCTCTGACCTGGGCGATTGCAGCAAGGCGCAGAACTTTACCATCGTGCGCAACACCCTTGCAGCAGGGCCATATGGCCTGACCAACGGCAACTTCAGCGCACCAGTGCCCATCCCCGACTTTGCCACGCTGGTGCCCGGTGACATTACGATTGCCGTGCGCGTGCGCGACGAGCCAGGCAATGTCAACGAGGCGACGCAGACCATGGTGTATGACACGGCCAAGCCAGTGCTCAACAGCGGTGATCTGGCGGTGACGCCCCGCTCGGATGGCAACATCCTGGTGACGTTGAACTTCACCAACCTTTCGGTGAGCGACAACCTCTACCCACGGGATGCGACCCAGCGCACCACTGGCGGCTACTGGGGCGTCTGGGTCGCCAATAGCCCCACGCCGGTGAGTAACCCCACCACCGACGAAAACCTGGTCTGGACGCCGGTGTCGGTGTCGCAGCGGGGGGCGGGCACGGCCACGGTGAGCAACTGGAGTCTGCTGACCGGACTTTCGACCCAGCAGATCGCCAGCGTGCGCCCCGGCCAGCCCTACACCGGCTACATCTACGTGCGCTTCCTGGATGGCGCCGGTAACCCGTCCGACGCCTTCCGTGCGCCCGCCTCGGCGGTGCAGTTGCAGCAGGTGAGCTTCCCGCGCACCTTCCTGCCAATTGTGGGGCGCTAGGTTTTTACCGCTGAGGACGCGGAGAAAACGGAGCGTCTATTCGCGCTTCATACCTTCGCGTTCTCCGCGGTGTCATACGGAAAGGAGCGATGTCCAACCAGGGCGTCGCTCCATTTTTTGTGGTAGACTATTTGGCCTGCACGAAGGAACGGCACGCATTTGAACTCGGGGTAACAAACAGATGTGGTTGCGCCTACGCGGCGGGTGGCAAGGGGCCACCCGGCTCCCTGCACCCCCGACCAGGGGCTATGCCCCTTGGAACCCCAAAGGTACACTCGTACCGTGCGGATGGTTCGTGGCGCATGCCTCCGGGCTGCCGAGGGCGTCATTTCTACTCAACGTTTGATCATACGAGTCTTTTAGATGTGGTGCAGACGCTATCCGATTCGTAGCGTTCGGTAACTTTGAACAGATGGGGAAGCTGCTTACTGCGTAACAATAGGGAAATAAAGGAAATGACGACCTGATGCTCAGGGTAATTTCCCTCATTTCCTTCATTTCCTTTGCAGTTCCGTCAATCGTCAATCATCTGACCTCGGTCTCCGGTCTTCGGTCTCCGGTCTTCGGTCTCCGGTCTCCGGTCAATCGTCAATCGTCAATCATCTGGTCTCCCGGTCTCCGGTCTGCCGTCTGCAATCGTAAATCGTAAATCCAAAATCGTAAATCGTTTATGTCTCTTCCCGACCGTTTTCGCACCATCACCCCCGTGCCAGCCAACCCGCTGCGCCGCTGGGTGGCCCGGCTTTCGCGCTACGACACCGGCCTGCTGGTCATCATCGCACTGTTTGTGCTGCTGCTGCCGCTGAGTGTGCCCCGCGTGGCCCTGAGCGACGAGGTGCAATACTACGCCTACCTGCGCTCGCTCTACTTTGATGGCGACCTGAACTTTCAGAACGAGTATGAGCATTTTGCCAACGCGGGCCGGGCCAATGGTGACCTGGCCGTGTTTAACGCCCTGCTGCGCCCCGATGCGGTGAACCCCAACCCGGCCACCGGGCTGTGGCGCAATGTGGCCCCGGTTGGCTCGGCATTGCTGTGGGCACCGGGGTTTGTGCTCGCCGATGGCCTGGTGCGGCTGTCCAATGCCCTGGGAGCCGCTATTCCCGCCGATGGCTATAGCTGGCCCTACATCTGGGCCGAGTGTTACATGTCAGCGCTGTATAGCCTCCTTGGGCTGCTGCTCACCTATCGCCTGGCCCGCCGCTTCAGCAGCAGCTTTGCCGCAGCTCTGGCCACCGTAACGGTGTGGCTGGCGAGTCCGCTGGTGTTCTACACCTACATTGCCATGCCCTGGTCGCACGCCACCGGCTTTTTCCTCGTCGCCCTGTTTCTCACCTTCTGGCTGCGGGGCAGCACCACCCTATGGGAAGCGCAGGCCCAGCGGCCCCTGTGGGTCTGGGCGCTGCTCGGCCTCATCGGCGGGCTGATGGCGCTGACCCGCGAGCAGCTGGGCTTGCTGCTGCTGATGCCCGCCGTGGAGGGGCTGGTGGCCTACGCCCGCATGCTGCGCGAGCGGCAGTGGCCGGAGATGGGGCGGCTGTTTGGGGCGCACCTGCTCTTTCTGCTGGTTCTTGGCCTGGCGCTCACCCCACAGCTGGCGGCCTACCAGGTGTTAAACGGGCGGCCTTTGCCCTCGTCCACCGTGGCCGAAAAGCTGAACTGGCTCAGCCCGAACTTCTTCAATACCCTGTTTAACCCCGGCCACGGCGCATTCATGTGGAGTCCCGTGTTGCTGCTGGGGCTGGTGGGGCTGTGGTGGCTGCGCCGCGACGATGCCTTGCTGGCGGCGTTGCTGCTGCTGGGCTTTCTGGCCCAAACCTACATCAACGGGGCGTTCGGCACCACATGGCACCTCAGCCGCTCGTTTGGCTTCCGCCGCCTGATCGAGTGTACACCCATTTTTGTGCTTGGCCTGGCCGCGCTAATCATGACGTTGCGCGAGCGGCTGGGCACATGGCCGCTGCTGCTGCTGGCCCTGGTTCTAGTCTACTGGAATGTTGGACTCATTGCCCAGTGGACGGTGGTGCGCCCCGCTGAAGCCCGGCCCGGCCTGGTCTGGCACAACATGCTCTACTACCAATTTGTGGAGGTGCCCCGCCAGGTAGTTGGCCGTCTCTTCCAAATCTTCTTCGACCGCTGTGCCCTCGTGCGCAACTGCTAAAAACTTCACCGCCGAGACGCTGATGTAGTCTATGTGAAACGTTTTCTTGCAGGTTGAATCGCTACAGTCCCCGAATGAATTCGGCGTCGGGAAGCCAAAAACACGCTCCAGCGTGTTGTTCTAGCAATATTTAGGAAACTTCCCGAACAGACTATTGAGTACTTTGTAAACGACGTTTTCTTTGGCTCCAACGATCGGCGTGGTCATTCCGACCGCAGGGAGGAATCTGCAGTGCAATACGTTGAAGACCCCTCCCTGCGGTCGCACCTTGCTACTGCTTGCTGAAGACGAAGAGACGCTAACCACAGTGCGTCAATCTCTACCTTCTATGTTTCTTGCCTATCAAGCTTCCACTGCCGAAGCAGCCCAGCAGCAGCTTGAAGGCAATGTTCCTGTCTGTTTAGTGCTCGCTGGTTCATGGGCAGCTTTGGAACCGGCCCGGCTGGCAGAAGCGTTGGGGCTGGCGGAACTAGCCCTGCCGCCCCTGGTCGCCGTGCAAGAGGATGAACAGCAGGGCAACCCGGCAGGCGCGGTTCGGTTGAGCCTGGCCAGTCTGACGGCTGAAGCTTTGCGCCTGGCGGTGGAGTATGCGATTGAGCGGCAGCAGTTGCAGCGGCTGCTGGGGGCGCAGCAAACCGCCCGTGAGGCAGCGGAGGCCACCCTGCACCAGCGCGACGCCGAACTGGCCCACGCCCTGCATGAACTGCGTACCCCACTGACTTCAATTAGTGGGCAGGCCCAGCTGCTGCAACGGCGCTTAACCCAGGAATA